>JBDTYW010000078.1:0-7603 GCA_040005445.1 Candidatus Eiseniibacteriota bacterium | reverse complement strand
GGCGCGCGCAACAGCATCGGCATCATGCTGGTGTCGGGCATGGTCATCGGCACGCTGTTCACGCTGTTCGTGGTGCCGTCGATCTACATGCTGGTCGCCAAGACGCACAAGGTGCTCGAACCGATCGACCAGCCCGAGCGGAGCGCCCCGCACTCGGCTCGGGCGCCGGCGTAGCTTCCCGCGTGGTGCTAGACGGGCGGCTCCCCGCAAGGGGCGGCCGCCCGTTCGCGTTTCCCCCCGGCGGGAGCGACCTCGCGCGTCGACGCCCAGAATACGCCGAAGCACGCCGCGGCCAGCGCCGCGGCCGCTAGGAACGCCGCGCCCGGCAGGTGGGGGCGGGCCGTGACGGCGGAGAAGTGCCCGAACAGTTGCGTCATCAGCACCGGGCCCACGATCGAGCTGAGCGAGAACAGGCCGGCGATGGCGCCCTGCAACTCGCCCTGGGTGTTCGGTGGGATGCGGCGCGACAGGAGCGCGTTCGTGTTCGGCATCACGGTCGCGCCCAGGAACCACGTCGACAGCCACGCGAACATCATCCAGCCCTCGGTCGCCAGCCCGTAGCCCGCGTAGCCGACCCCCGCGACCGCGATCCCGAGCAGCGCCGAGCGGCGCTCACCGAGCCGGGGGGCCAGCAGCCGCAGGAAGACCATCTGGCTGACGACCATGACGAGCCCCGCGAGCGCGAGCGATGCCCCGATCATGGCCTCGGACCAGTCGAAGCGCAGCTTCGTGTAGAACGACCAGGTGGCGGGCATGACCTGGTTCGCGAGCTGCCACAGGAACAGCGCGGCCAGCACCGGGAGCACGGCCTTGTGCCGGCGCATCTGCACGAGCGTGCCGACGGGGTTCGCGCGCCGCAGGTCGAACGCGCGGCGCCTGGCGAGCGGCAGGGACTCGGGAAGCACGAAGAACCCGTAGACGAAGTTGCCGGCGCTCAGCAGCGCGGCCGCGAAGAACGGCGCGCGCGGGCCGAGGCTGCCGAGCAGGCCGCCGAGCGCCGGCCCGACGATGAAGCCGACGCCGAACATCGCGCTCACCATCCCGAAGCTCTGCGCGCGCTTCTCGGGCGGCGCGATATCGCTCACGTAGGCGTACGCGGGCGTGAATGACGCGCCCGCGATCCCGGCGATCGCGCGCCCGAGGAAGAGCCACGCCAGCGTCGGCGCCAGCCCCATTACGAGGTAGTCGACGCCGAGCGCGCCGACCGCGAACAGCAGCACGGGCCGGCGCCCGAAGCGGTCGGACAGGTTCCCGAGGACCGGCGCGAACACGAACTGCATGAGCGCGAACACGAACGCGAGCCACCCGCCGTCGAGCGCGACCCGGCTCACCGTGTCGCCCGTGAGCTCGACCAGCAGGCGCGGCAGCACCGGGATGATCAGGCCGAACCCGATGGTGTCGAGCAGGACGGTGATCGCGACGAACCACAGCGCGTGCTTCCCAGGCGTCCTCGGCGGCATCGGCATCCTCGATCGAGTCGCTGCGGCGCCCCGGCTCAGAGCGGTTGTCAGGCGGCGGCGCGGCCGGTAGCCTACGACAAGAGCCCCGCGCGGTCGATCCGGGAAGCCGTTCCCCGCAGCCAGGAGTCCCCATGCAATTCGTAAACCTCGGCCGCACCGGCCTCGTCGTCTCCCGCCTCGCGCTTGGTTGCATGAGCTACGGTAGTTCGAAGTGGCGGTCGTGGGTGCTCGATCCCGAGGACGCGATGCCGTTCTACCGCCGGGCGTTCGAGCTCGGGATCAATTTCCTCGATACCGCCGACATGTACTCCGCCGGGGCGAGCGAGGAGGTGACCGGCCGCGCGGTGCGCGAGTTCGGCCGGCGCGACGAGCTGGTGATCGCGACCAAGGTATTCTTCTCGTTCGGCGACCGCCCGAACATGGGCGGCCTGTCCCGCAAGCACATCATCCAGGGTTGCGAGGACAGCCTGCGCCGGCTCGGGCTGGACGCGATCGACCTCTACCAGGTCCACCGCTTCGATCCGAAGACCCCGATCGACGAGACGCTCGCAGCGCTCGATCACCTCGTGCGCCAGGGCAAGGTGCGCTACCTGGGCGCGAGCTCGACCGCGGCGTGGCGGCTGATGAAGGCGCTGAGCGTGTCCGAGCGCCACGGCTGGGCGCGCTTCGTCTCGATGCAGAACCACTACAACCTGGTCTACCGCGAGGAGGAGCGCGAGATGATCCCGCTCTGCCTTGCGGAGGGCCTGGGCGTGGTGCCCTGGTCGCCGCTCGCGCGCGGCATGCTGACCGGCGGCCACCGCCGGGACGAGGCGCCACAGAGCACGCGCGCCGGCAGCGACGATTACACGGCGCGCCTGTACGACGCGCCCGAGGACTGGGACGTGGTCGACGCCGTGCGCGCCGTGTCCGAGGCGCGCGGCGTGTCCATGGCCGAGGTCGCGCTCGCGTGGCTGCTCGCGCGGCCCGGCGTGACCGCGCCGATCGTCGGGGCGACCAAGCTCGCGCACCTCGATACCGCGGTGCGCGCGCTCGATCTGGCGCTCGATGCCGAGGACATCGCCCGGCTCGAGGCGCCGTACCGCCCGCACGCGGTGCGCGGGTTCACCGGGTGAGGCGGTCCCTTCGGGCGCGGGCGACGCTCGCGCTCGTCGGCGTGCTCGTGCTCGCGGGATGCTCGCACGCGCCGAAGCCCGCCCCGGCTCCCGGGGAGACCGGGTCGTCGGAGGTCGGCGAGGCGTCGTACTACGGCCGCGAATTCGAGGGGCGCCGCACGGCGAGCGGCGAGCGTTATCGCGCCGGCGAGCTGACCGCGGCGCACCGCACGCTGCCGTTCGGCACGCGCGTGCGGGTCACCAACCTGGGCAACGGCCGGAGCGTCGAGGTCGTGGTCAACGACCGGGGCCCGCACCGCCGGGGACGCGTGATCGACGTCTCGCGCCGCGCGGCGGAGCGACTCGGGATGGTGCGGGAGGGCGTCGCGCGCGTCCGGGTCGAGGTGCTTGCGACCGAGTAGCGCTCAGCCGCCGAGCAGCTTGAACGCGTGGCCCCATTGGTTGCGCGTGAACGCCGGGATCAGCCACAGGATGCACAGCGGCTCGATCGCGCGCGCGCCCTCGACGCCGGCCATGTCGGCGCTCTCCCAGCCAAACTCCTTGAGGATGCCGCTCACCAGGTGTTTGGCGTCCGCATCGTCGCCGCAGATGAACATCGTCGGCGGCCCGCCCTCGAGCTTCGGGTGGATCATCATCGCGTTGCCGACCTGGTTGAACGCCTTGACGAAGCGCGCCTTCGGCACCTGGCGCTGGAGGCGCTCCATCAGCGAGTCGTCGAGCGTCGTGAAGAAGCGCAGCACGCCGTTCTCGGGCGGCGCATCGGCGATCGGATTCGTGGCGTCGATCACGATCTTGCCGTCGAGCGTGTCCGCACCGCACAGGTCGAGGACCTCGCCGGCGGCCGAGCCCTTGACCGCGAGCACGACGATCTCGGCCGCGCGCGCGGCGCCGCCGAACGTGTCCACGCTCGCGTTCGCGCCAGCGGTGGCCCGCCAGGCGTCGAGCTTCGCGGGCTCGCGCGTGCCCCGGATGACCGCATAGCCATGGAGGAGAAATCCGTCGGCCAGCACCTGCCCGACCTGGCCGGACCCGAGAACCGCCACCGTCTTCATGCGCGTGCCTCCTGCGTATTCGGGACCCTCACGATGCGGGCCGGAAGCGACCGACCCGGGCGGGACCGCCATTTTAGCGCGCCTTGGATGCGGCCGGCGCCCGCACCCGTTCGCGTGGCCGCGGAAGAGTCGGGGCCTGCGCGCCCCCATGCTATCCTCACGCCCATGAAATTGCTTCGGTGGATCGTCCCGGCGGGAGTCCTGCTCCTGCTCGCCACCGTCGCCGCCCTGGGTCCGATCCGGGATCCGGAGGGCCGGCGCTGGCTCGAACACGTGCGCTACCTGGCGAGCGATGCCATGCGCGGCCGCCAGACCGGAAGCCCGGAACACCTCCGCGCGGCGGAGTACGTCGCCGCGCAATTCAAGGCGCTCGGGCTCGCGCCCGGAGTGAACGGCTCCTACCTCCAGCCCGTGTCGTTCCTGTCGCGGCGCGTGCGCGAGGACGGTTGCCGACTGGACCTGGTCTTCCCGGACCGCGTCGATGCGCTTGTCCTCGGGCAGGACGCCACGCTCCAGATGTCGTGCCAGCCGGCCGACTCGATCGAGGCTCCGCTGGTGTTCATCGGCTACGGGATCTCCGTGCCCGAGCATGGATTCGACGAGCTGGCAGGGGCCGACCTCGAGGGCAAGATTGTCGTCTACCTGCAGGGCGGGCCTGCGGCGGTCCCCGAGCCGCGGCGATCGCAGGCACAGTTCTCCGGGGAGCGCTGGGCGCGCCTGCGCGAGGCCGGTGCGGTTGGCCTGATCGCAATCCGCAACCCGCATTCCAGTGAGTCCACGTGGGAGCGCGCGGCGACGCAGCGCTTCAATCCGTCGATGGGCCTCGCGGATGCCGATGTGGACGAGCGCCAGGGCCAGCGCTTCGGCGCGAGCTTCAACCCGGAGCGGGCGCAGAAGCTGTTCGCCGGGTCCGGCCACTTCATGACCGAGTTGCTGGCGCTCGCCGACAGCGGGGCGGCGCTGCCGGTGTTTCCGCTCGTGCCGCGCCTCAGGGCGAAGGTCGCCTACGAACAGCAGGCCGTCGAGTCCCAGAACGTCGTCGCCGTCCTGCCCGGCCGGGATCCCGCGCTGCGCGACGAGTACGTCGTGCTCACCGCCCATCTCGATCATCTCGGCGTGGGCGTGCCGGTCGCCGGGGACTCGATCTTCAACGGCGCGATGGACAACGCCTCGGGCGTCGCCTCGCTGATCGAGGTCGCGCGCGCGCTCGTGCCCGCAAACCGCAGGCCGGCGCGCAGCCTCCTGTTCGTGTGCGTCACCGGCGAGGAGAAGGGCCTGCTCGGCTCGTACTACTTCTCGCGCCGGCCGACCGTTCCCATGGCGAGCGTGATCGCCGACATCAACGTGGACATGGTGCTTCCGATCATCCCGCTCGAGCACCTGATCGTGTTCGGCCAGGGCGAGTCCGACCTCGGGGACCTCGCGAGCGCCGAGGCGGGTAAGGTGGGAATCGAGGTCGTGCCGGACGCGGAGCCGGAGCGCAATCGATTCATCCGCAGCGACCAGTTCAATTTCATCCGCGCCGGGGTGCCGTCGATCGCGCTCTCCGTCGCCGGGGTCCCGGGGTCGCCGGAGGACTCGCTGCTGCGCGCGTGGACGCACACGCGCTATCACCAGCCCTCGGACGATCTGGCCCAGCCCATGGACCCGAAGGCGGCGGGGGACCTGATCCGCTACGTGAGCCGGCTGAGCGCCGCGGTGGCAGACGCCCCCGCCCGGCCGCGCTGGAAAGACACGAGTTTCTTCCGCCGCTACGCTGCCGGAGCGCCCTGAACCCCCGATTGGCGTGGGTCCGCGGGGCCGTTCCACCCGCCCCCGGGCCCGTGGTAGACTCGTTGCCAGTCTTTCATTGACGATCGCGAGTCCGGATCGGGCCCACCCGCTCCCATTGGAAATAGTCCGCCTGACGCTACCTTGCCGGGGAGATCCATGAACCGAACCCTTCGTCGCGTTGCCGTCGTCGCGCTCGCGCTGGTCGTCGCGGCGGGAGTCGCGGTCCCCGCGGCCCACGCCTCGATCCCCGAGAGGACCGATGCCGTGCCCTCCCCGGCGATCGACCCCGGGTTCCCGATCGTGACCAACGGCCCGGGGTTCTTCCTGCCGCCCCAGTTCGTGGACTTTGACCTCGACGGCAAGACCGACATCATTGCCGTCGACAACCTGGGGACGATCTACGCCGTGGGGGCGGGCGGGCAATCGCTCGGGGGCTGGCCGCACTCCCTCGGCGAACCCCTGTGTGGGCCCCCGGTCGTGGGCGACCTCGACATGGACGGGAACCTCGACCTCGTCCTCGTCACCAAGAGCGGGGTGGTGCGCGCGTACCGGAGCAACGGCTCGCTCAGCTTCGCCCCGAAGCTGCTCCCGGGCACGCCGATCGGCGCGCCGGTCCTCGCCGAACTCGACAACAGCGGCCGCCTGGCGATCCTCCAGGCCACGACCGACGGCAAACTCTACGCGATCGACTCCCAGGGGCAGTTCGTGGCCGGGTGGCCGGTGACCGGCCCGGGGCCGGCCGTCGGCGGGGCGTTCACGTTTCTGGCGGGCGACAACTTTCCGCGCGTCGGATACCTGGCTTCGCCCGGCGGCGCGGCGATCTTCCTCAAGTCCGGCGCACCCGATACGCAATACAGCTACAACCCGGGCGTGCCGCTCGGGCCCGCGATGCCGGTTTCCGGCGCGCGCATGGTCTCGGTGCTCTCCGACATCGACCATCTCTACCTGGCGGCGCGCGGCGGACAGCTCTATCGCTTCGACCCGGGCGTGATCGGCATGGGCGGCAGCCCGACGCAGCTCACGAGCGTGGCGGGAGACAGCATCGTGGACACGCCCGGCATGGTGGACCTCAACGGCGATCTCGTTCCCGAGCTGGCCTTGCGCAGCCTGCGGGGCGACACCCTGAGCATCACGGTCGTCGACGGGCAGGCGGGTACGCCGCTGGTGGGCTTCCCGCGGCGCTATGTCCAGTCGGCGCCGGGGGGCACGATCGTCGCCGCCGACCTGGGCGATGGCGCGACGCCCGAGCTCATCTTCAACCAGGGGGGCGACCGGGTCACGTGCATCTCGAGCAACGGCACGCTGCAATGGACGCTCACCGGCCTGCCCGCCGTGGCGGGACCGGCGATCGGCGACCTCGACGGCGACGGCGCGCTCGATCTCGCGGTGGCCACGACCGATGGCCGCATCGTGGCGTACACGCTCGGCAACTCGGGCATCGGCCCGCGCGGCGTGGAATGGCCGAACTCCGACGGCCTGGCCGACCATGGCCGGCGGCATCACCTGCGCGATCGCGCCTCGGTGCGGGCGCAGTGGCCCCCGACGGTGGCGCCCGCGTCCGCGTTCACCACCCGCCCGGTGTTCGGGGACCTCAACGGCGACGGGCTGCCCGAGGCGATCTGGAGTGACTACACCTCGGGCAAGACGTTCGCCTGGAATCGCGCGAGCGGCGTGGCCCCGGGTTGGCCGCAGACCTACGCCAACGGCGGGGTGAACGACGCTCCGGCGGTGGGCGACGTCACCGGCGACGGTATCTTCGAAAGTGTCCAGTCGACCTCCACCGGCTACCTGGTCTGGGGCGACCGCAACGGAAGCCTGGGGTCGCTGCTGGTGGACAGTGGCAAGATCCTGACGCCGCCCGCCCTCGCCGACATCGACGCCGACGGCACGCTCGACGTGGTCGTGGGGTCGAGCTCGGGCCGGCTCTACGCGGTCAACCTGAAGAGCAAGACCGTGATCCCCGGCTTCCCGGTCACGACCGCCGGCAACATCGCACTGCCGCCGGCGCTCGGCGACGTCAACGGCGACGGCCTGACCAACATCGTCGTGGTGGCGAACCTCCGCTACATCTATGCCTACGGGCGGACCGGCGGCGCGCCGCTCGCCGGCTGGCCTCGCCAGTTTCCCGCGGGCAGCTCGCTCACCCAGCCGATCCTCGTGCCGGTCGCGGGCAACGCGGGTCTCGCGGTCGCGTTCGGGCAGG
>JBDTYW010000077.1:0-7618 GCA_040005445.1 Candidatus Eiseniibacteriota bacterium | reverse complement strand
CCCGCATCGAGCGTGGCCTTCACGCCGAGCGGCAGCGTGACGTTGGGCTGGAGCGTGTGCCCGATCGGAAAGCGCCACGCGACCGGCACTCCGAGGTCCCCCAGGCGATCGCGCAGCACGTCGACGAGCGCGTAGCCCGCCCCCTTGTCCGGGTGGCATTCCGGAAAATCCCCGAGCACGACGCCCTTCACGCCGGCGAACTTCCCGGCGCGACGCAACTGCGTGAGCATGCGATCGATGCGATAGGGCGGCTCCTTCTCGTCCTCGAGCACGAGGATCGCGCCGCGGGTGTCGAGCTCTTCGGGCGTTCCGAGCGTGGCCACGAGCAGCGACAGGCAGCCGCCGAGCAGGTGCCCGCTCGCGCGCCCGCGCACCAGCGGCTCGGCCGCGGCGGGCGCGATCACGAAATCCCCGGCACCGTCCATGAGCATCGCGCGGAACGACTCCTCGTCAAAGCCGCCGCTCTTCGAGATCGCCGTCGCGGTCGCGAGCTTCATGGCCGCGCGCTTCGAGCGGGGAGGCTTCGCCGCGCCGTGCGCCAGGTCCCACGCCACCATCGGCCCATAGAAGGAGACGAGGCCCGCGCGCGCGCACGCGGCGTGCAACGTGGTGATGTCGGAGAAGCCGCAGAAGATCTTGGGATGGCGCGCGAGGAACGCGGGCGTGAGCGCGTCCGCGATGCGCGCCGCGCCGTAGCCGCCGCGCGCGCAGAACACGGCGGCGACGTCCTTGCGAGCCCACAGCGATACCAGGTCGAGCGCACGGCGATCGTCGGGCCCGGCGAGATAGCGCTCCTGCGACAGCACGCCGGCGCCGAGGCGAACGTCGAACCCGAGCCCGGTGAGCGTGGCGATGCCCTGCTGCAGCCGCGCGAGCGGGGCGGGCCCGGCCGGAGCGACGATGGCGATGGTATCGCCCGAGCGCAGGCGCCGCGGCTTGACGAACGCGCGCGAGGATGCGCGGCGGGCGGCCATGCCTAGCGCCCGAGCTCCTCGGCCAGGCTGCCCGGCGGGTCGGACGAGAGGATCCAGCCGGCGCCGTCCTTGGTGCGATGCCAGTACCACGACGACCAGTTCTTGCTGTCGAAGCCATAGCGGCTCACGCCGCGATCGGTCGTGACCCACAAGTCGTCCCGGCCCTCGGCGATGTCCCAGATCAGGTCGCCCGAGATGCGCGAATTGCGGGTCGAGAACTGCCGCCACTCGCCGCGCTTCGGCCGGTAGAGCAGAAGGCCGGTGATGCCTTCGAGCGCGCGCTCGCCGAATCGCCCCGTGCCGATCCACAGGCCGCCGCCGCGCGCGAACAGGCGCGTCACCGAGGCGTCGACCAGCAGGTAATGGCGGTGAACATCGAAGCGCTTGCGATCCGGATCGTAGGAGACGAGCCCGCCGAGCTGGCCCTGGCCCCCGACGAAGCCGCCCTTGAGCCCGAACCAGCGGATGTTGCCGGCGTGCGTCGTCGGTCCGGGCACGTTGTACAGCCGGTGCCGGTCGAGCAGGTCGTGCACCCGCTCCTCGGGATAATCGCGCGGCAGGCCCTGACGCACCTTGCCGGCCCACGACAGGACGTCCTTCTCGGTCACGCTCGGCCAGCCCAGGTCGGTGTCGCCCGCCAGGAGCGCGAAGCCCGAGTCGCGGCGCGCGATCGAGGTTCCGTCGCCGAGCGCGATCGTGTCGCCACGGAACTTGTCGAACAGGCCACCGTCGAACACGCGCACGCTCGCCAGGGAATCTTCCAGCGAGAGCGCGGCGGCCGGGCCGGGCGTGGGCGCCGACCAGCGTCGGGTCTTGGGATCGTAGGACACCCAGGAGCACTGCCCGGTCGAGTCGGCTTCGGTCGAAGCGCGGACGACGTCGCCGTCGATCACCAGGTGGGTGAGGGCGGGCGGGTCGGGAGCCGCCGCGCGGCCCCGCGCCGCGCCGGGCGCTGAAGCGAAGAGCAGCGCGAAAGCGAGCGTGATCAGGGCGACGGAGCGCCGCGAGATGGCAAAGGTCAAGAATGTCCTCCGGGGAAACGCCGCGGTACGAAGAGGCAGCCCGAGGCTAGCACAGCCCCGGAGCGGGGAGTAGGCTCGAACCGGCGCGACCCCCAGCGCCGCGACAACCGGAGGCATTTCCCATGAACCCGCAAAAGCCCAGGCGCCGAACGATTCCGCTCGGGGCACGAATCCTCGCCCTGGTCGCCGGGCTCGCGCTCGTGGCCGGATGCAAGAGCAGCTCGACCGGCGGCGGAGGCGGCACTCCCAACTCGATCATCAACATCGTCCCCGGGGCATTCAACAAGGGGATGATGGCGTTTTCCCCCGAGAGCGACACGCTCCACGTGAGCCAGGTCGTCCGGCTGCACAACGGGGACAGCATCACCCACAACATCCAGACCGTGACCGCCGGCGGGCCGACCTGGGGGAACATCCCCGCGAACACGAACGTGGACGTGACGGTCAACGCGACCGGGACGTTCGGCTACAAGTGCGTGATCGGCGGCCACACCATGAGCGGCGAGATCGTGGTCCTTCCCTAGGCAGAGGAGTAGACTCGGAGCATCGCGTCGCGGCCGCGGGCCCGGCAATCGGCCGGGTCCCGGCACCGTCCTTCGAGGCATTGCGCATGATCTGGGCCAGCCATCTCTACCAGTACATCTCCTGTCCTCGCTGGCCGAGGAACGAGTTCCACGGCGACCCGCGCATGAAGCGCGGGCCGTCGGCGTTTTTGAAGAAGCTCCTGGCCGACGGCGTGCAGCACGAGGCTGCGATCTATGCCGACCTCCGGCCCGAGCGGGTCTCCTATCCGGCGGGCGATCATGCCGCCGGCGCCGCCGAGACGCTCCGGTTGATGCGCGTCGGGGTTCCCCTGATTGCGCAGGCCGTGCTGACGTCCGGGCGGCGCGTCGGCGTGTCGGACCTGCTGGAGCGCCGCCCCGGGCACAGCGCGCTGGGCGACTATCTCTATGAGCCGATCGAGATCAAGAGCGCGCGCTCGGTCAAGCCGGTGTACCGGATCCAGCTCGCGTTCTACGGCCACCTGCTGGCCGACACGATCGGCGCCTGGCCGGTTTCCGCGTCCGTGATCCTGGTCGACGGACGCCGCGAGGACTTCGCGCTCGAAACCGTCCGGCCAGAGTACGAGCGCCTGCTCGCCGGGCTCGAGCAGGTGGTCGACGGCGCCGAGGTGCCGGTGCACATCTCATCGACCTGCGGCGAGTGCCCGTGGGAGGCGAACTGCCTGGTCGAAGCGCGGCGCACGCACGACGTATCGCTGACCTACGGATTGCAACGACGGGTTGCGCAGGCCCTCAGGGAGCAGGGCATTCATACGCTCGAGGCGCTGGCGGCGTGCGATCCGCCGGCGGTCGCGCGCTGGGGCGCGCTGTCGCTCGGGCAGGCAATGCAGCTCGTCATCCAGGCGCAGGTGCTGGTCACCGGCGAGGCGCGCTGGCGCGGCGTGCTGCAGTTCGCGAACACGGAAGAGGAGCTGTATTTCGACATCGAGGGCGATCCCGAGCATGACGTCGAGTACCTGTTCGGCGTGCTGACCCGTCGCAAGGACGGCAGCGAGGACTACCGCGCGTTCGTCGCGGAGCAGCCCGGCGAGGAGGCGCGCGCGTTCGGCGAGTTGCTCGACTACGTCGAGGCCCACCCGGACGCGCCGATTTATCACTATCATCACTACGAGCGCAGCGCGATCAAGACGCTGGCCGAGCGCCACCGCATCGCCCCGGTGCGCGCGCCGGCGATGCTGGCGCGCATGCGCGACCTGCACAAGGACCTCGCGACGACGGCGGTGCTGCCGGTTTATTCGTACTCGCTCAAGGCCGTGGCGAAGCGGCTGGGCGCGCGCTGGACCCACCCTGATGCGAGCGCCGCGCAGTCCATGTTCTGGTATTCGACCTGGCTCAAGACCGGGGAGCGGGGCCTGCTCGAACTGGCGGTCGAGTACAACGCCGACGATTGCCGGGCCACGCGTCGGCTCAAGGAGTGGCTGGCCGAGGGTCCGGGCGCGGCCTTCTTGCCCCAAAACGACGAGCCCGCCGCGTGATCGCGGCGGGCTCGTTCCCCAGTTTGGTCGGCGGGCGGTGCGGCGGGGTGGCGCTGCGAGGATCCGCTACTGCCGATACGCGTCCTTCATCTCGCCCCAGCTGATGGCCACGGGGGTGTCCCCGGGCGTCGTGCTCGAAGCGGCCGCCGGGGCGCCCTGGCGATAGATGGAAACCGACGAGGGCAGCCCGCACTCCGCGGCATTCGAGAGGCGCAGGTTCCTGGTCAGGCGCCGATCCAGCGCGACGACGTGACAGGGATACGAACCGTGGCCGCCCTGGCTCGCGTTCACGGCCAGCTCGGTGCGCAGGCCCAACCGGACCGCCTGCTCCAGCCGCACGCGTGACCCGCGCCCTTCGCCGAGGGCGACGACCACCACCGCCTCGCGCGACCAGTCCACGCCGGCCGGCAGGCTCTCTTCGCCGATCGCCATGCCCTGATCGACCATGTCCTTGTTCCACGCGCTCCAGTCGGAGGGGCTGTTCAGGACCACGGCGACGGGCGAAGTCCATGCCCCGTCGTCATAGGCCATCACGGTGCGCATCGCGACCGTGGAAACGATCCGCGGATCGGCCTGCCCGCGCCCGGCGGCGGACGCCTGCGTGGCGTAGGCCAGGACCAGGCCCAGCGCCATCGCGGTGCGGGCCACCTTGGACATCGCGCGAGTTTCCATGAGTCACCTCCGTGCCAGTTGCTCCCTGTGGACTTCGAACCCGGGGGCGTGCGCCCCGACCCCCGATGCAATTCGCAATCGCCGTGCCACGCCCGGCGGGCCGGGCAGTGGCGTTGCAATTGACTGTATGACTTAGCGTTACAAGATCAATCAGGCGTGCGTATGCGGGCCCTTGCCACGGCGCGTGGCAAGGAATTCCCCAGTGGGCGGGGATCTCGACGGCCCGCTTGCCGAGGTGCGGGCCCGCTTGCCGCGGGACGGGCCCGCGGTGCACACTCGCTTCGTGGCCATCGCCAAGGCTGCAACCCCGCCCGTCCCGTGGAGAATCGATGAATCGCCGCCTCGGCTCGAGAATCCGAAGCACCTTGCTCGGCATGGCCGCGGCGGTCCTGCTCGCCTCGGCGCTTTCCGGCCCTGCGGCCGGGCTCACGCTCGACGCCCGGGCCGCGGCGGACGCCGCCGCGCGCGCGGTCCGCGCCAGTGGTCGCGTAGCCCAGGCCAGCCCCGAGCGCGGTCCCGGTGGCGCCCGTCTGACGCGCGTCGTGCTCGAGGACGACTCCGGGCACGAGACCGCGCGCTTCCTCGTCCCCGGGGGGCGCGAAGGGCGGTTCCAATGGGTCGCCGAGGGCGCCCCGGTGTTCGTCGTCGGCGAGCGCGTCGACGTCGCACTCTCGCCCTCTCCGATTGGGCCCACGGTGCTCGAGCTTCCCGGCGGCCCCGAGGCGGTGCGCCGGCTGGCCCCCGCCCCGGGCGGCACGAGCGGCGAGGCCTACTCGCGCGCCGCGGACGCGGGCGTGGCGGCGAGTTCCACCGTGCAGGATCTCGTGCCTTCGATCGGCGGGGCGGTGCCCGACGACCCCACGCTCGTGACCGTCAAGGGCAGCGGATTCGGCGCGACCCAGGCGGACTCGCGCGTGACCTTCCAGGGGATCTTCGAGCGCGTGGATGCGCCCGTGATCTCGTGGACGGACCAGCAGATCGTCTGCCGTGTCCCCGCACCCGGGCTCAAGGGCTCGCCCCAGGTGCTCTCGGGGCCGATCAAGGTCTGGACCGCGTCGGGTGGCTGGAGCGACGGCGACCCGTTCACGGGCGGCGCGCGCTTCAGCGTGCTCTACCAGTGGGCGGGCGACTTCTGGCGGCCCGCGCACCTCCCGATCGCGATCTACGTCAATCCGGGCGCCTCGATGTTCGGTGCGGCGCTCGGCGGCCTGGTGATCGACGCCTCCTCGCAGTGGAACGTGCCGGGGTCGTATGCGCGGCTCGAGTACCGCGGGCTGACGCAGGCCGTCGGCGGGAGCCACGGCGACCCGGCGACGCCGCCCGACGGCCGGAACACCGTCGTTTGGCGCGACACCTGGGGCTACCAGCCGGCGATCCTCGCGATCACCTGGTCCTCGATCGACACGCTCACGCTCGAGCGCGAGGAAGTGGAGATGGAGATCAACGGCACGCGCGAATGGACGCTCGATCCCGAGGGCGAGCCCAACAAGTTCGACCTGGTCTCGACGCTCACGCACGAGTTCGGGCACTGGCTGCGGCTCGGTCACACGCAGTCGGTCCCGTCGGTGATGAGCGCGTTCATCTCCCCGGGGGATCGGCGCCGGCAGATCTCGGTTGCCGACGCATTCGGCGCATCGTGGATCCATCCCTCGTACGGCGTGGCGAGCGTTCCCGACTCGATCTCCACGGGGGCGGCGTTGACGTTTCCAGTCACGGCGTTCGATCGCGAGGGCAAGCCGCTTGCCGCGGCATCCCGCGGCGGGATCGAGGCGCGCGCGATTGCGCTCATCCCGGCCGCGGTGCTGCCGGGCGTGCTGGATTCGGCCATGATCGCGTCGCCCGTGGCCGACGCCCACGCCGACCGGGACGCGGACCTGGAAGGCCACACCGCGATGACGTTGCCCGGCCTGCCGGACGGTCTCTACCGCATCGAGACGTTCGTCGAAAGCCGGCTCGTCCGGCCGGCCGCGATCGTGCGCGTCGGCCCGGCGCCAAGGGCTCCCGTGCTCGCGTTCGCGCTGTCGGCGGTGTCGCCGCAGCCGCTCCTGCCCGGCACGCGGGCGCGGGTGCGCTTCACGCTCCCCGCGCGCGCCGAGATCCGCCTCGACCTGTTCGATGCGCGCGGCCGGCGGGTGCGCGAGGTCGCCGCCGGGAACTTCGCGTCGGGCGGGCACGACGTCGCGCTCGAGACCGTCGGCGCCGACGGGCGCGAACTCTCGAGCGGCGTCTACTTCCTCCGCCTTGCCGCGACCGGCGGCGCCTCGTTCCCGCCCTTCACGAGCCGCGTGGTCGTGCTGCGCTGATTCCTAGAGCGACGCCCGAAGCCCCACGAAATAGCTGCGCGTCGCCGCCGGGATCCACACCGGAGTCGGCGCGTACGACGGCGCCGGGTAGTCGACGTAGCCCGCGGTCTCGTATCGGCGGTCGAACAGGTTCGAGACGCGGAATGTGACCTCGGTCGACTCGCTTCCGAGGAAACGCGCCACCCGGTAGGCGAGCGCGGCGTTCGCCACCGTCCAGGGCGCGATCGTCTTCGCGACGTAGCCGGGCGCGCTCCGCGCCGTGGGGTCCTTGCGCTCGTCCTGCGTGTTGTCGAGGTACTGGCGCCCCGCGTGCTCGACCGCGAGCTCCACCCGACCCCGGCCGACGCGGTACGCCGCCGCCACGCGCCCGCTCACGCCCGGGAAGCCCGCGATGCGATTGCCCGAGTAGTTTACCGTCGTGGTCGAGTCGACGTACTCCCGGTACTCGCCGAAACGGTCCGCCGACCACTGGAACGCCCCGCGCAGTTCGAGCGCGCGACCGGCGTGCGCGGTGAGCGAGGCCTCGACGCCGCGGTGGCGGGAGCGCGCGGCGTTGCCGGTGATCGGGTTGCCGTTGTCGTCGAGCGCGCCGTTGTAGACGATCTCGTT
>JBDTYW010000076.1:0-7637 GCA_040005445.1 Candidatus Eiseniibacteriota bacterium | reverse complement strand
TCGCGGTGCGGTTGCCCTCGGCGACGCCGTGGTTGTGGCCCCAGATCGCGCCGTCCACGCCGAGCGTGGCCGGGTTGATCTGCGAGAAGTTCGCCCCCGGCGAGCCATTCCCCAGCGTGCCCCCGAAGTCATAGTGATAGAACAGCAGCTTCTGGCGGCCCGGCGGCACCGCGGCGAGGTGGGCGGTCAGCCAATTCATCTGCTCGGGCGTGAAGCTCTGCGCGCCGTAGGTGCCGGTGCGGAACGAATCGTAGCTGCCGTTGTTGATGTAGGTCTCGAGGCCCACGCAGTGCAGTGTTCCGTAGTCGAACGCGAAGTTCTGCGAGTGCACCGGGTCGCCGACCGGCGGGTTGTCGAGGTACGGCCAGCCGAAGATCTTCCACCAGTTGCGGCGCGCGGTGCCGTCGGGCGGGGCGGTCGCCTGCCAGCCGCCGATGTCGTGATTGCCAGTGACCACGAAGATCGGGTCGCGCAGCCGCGACAGCGCCGCCTGCGCGCGGCTCATCTCGAACATCGCGAGGTAGTCCTCGAGCTCGCCCTCGTTCACGAGGTCGCCGGTGTGCAGGATGAACTCGGGGTGGATGAGGTTCAGGTCCTCGGCCACCGCGTTGAAGTCCGGGAAGCCCGACGTGTCCGCCGTGGAGAAGCTGCCGCCCGGCGGCGTCGAGAACGTGTGCTCGGGCAAGTGGGTGTCGGAGATCTGCGCGAAGTAGTAGTTGGTCTTGAACGCGGGCAGCACCTTGACCGAGTGCCGGCTCGTGTCCGGCGCCGTCATGTTCGACTGCAGGACCAGGTCGTAGGTCTCCTCGGGCACGCCGGAGGGCACGACAAAGCCCAGTTCCCAGCGCACACGACTCGGATCGTAGCCGCCGCCGGCGGGAACGAGCGGAGCCGCGTAGTTGCCGTAGGTGAGTACGGCCGACCAGCCGCTCGCCGAGCCCGGGGCGTTGGCCCACACAGAGAGGGTGTCGCCGGGACGCGCGAGCGCGGGCAGGTTCGGCAGCGGCTTCCACACGGTCGTGAGCGTGTCGCCCCAGGTCCACGCGGTGGCGTGGGCGGGGGAGCCGGCCAACACGAGGCCGAGAACCGGGAGCAGGGCCGAAAGGCCGCGGGGGAGTCGACGGAGAACCATGGCCGATGATGGTATCAGATCGGGGTGATGCGCGCCGATCCGGATCCGGGAAGCGCGTTGGTTCCGGTTCAAGCTATGCTCCTAAGGTCAAGCTCGGAGCCGAGAGGACCCGCCACTCCGCGCGCACTCCCGAGAGGTCGTCAACATGAATGCCAGCGTTCTTCGCCGTACCCTCAGGATCATGCTCATCGTGCTCGCCTTCGTCGGCAGCGGGGTCGGGCTCCGCGAAGTCTCCGCCGGGCCGGTTTCGACCGCGCCCACGTGCCGGAGTCTCACCGCTGCGTTCGCCGAGCAGCTCGAGCCGCTGGTCGAAGCCATGATCGACCACCGCCCGGCGACCCAGCCGGCCGTTCTTACGCGCGCATCCGGCTGGTGGAAGACGCATCGCGCGCGGATGCCGGCGGCCGCCACCGTGGACTCGTTGATGCGCGACATGCGCCGGGCGACCGGGCAACGCCGGGGATACGTCGTGGCACGCCTCGCGCACGAGGCCTCGCTGGTCGCGTTTCGCGCCTGTCCCGACGATGCGATCGATCGCCAGGTCGCGGTGCTCGACCATGCGGGAATGGCGGCATGGCTGGCCGCGCAGGGCGAGCCCACGCGAGAGCCGGCTGAGGCCGCCGGGGCGACGTCGATGGTCGCGCAGCGCCTGCGTTCGGCCGGGCGCGCGGGGCTCGCGGATCGACTCGACGCGATCACCCGCGCCGCATTCGAACCCCATGCGGACGCCACTCGCGCGGGGCGCGACGCGATCGCGCTGCTCGATCTAGTCGACGAGATCGAACGCGCGCTCGCACGCCCGGTGCATCCGCCGAAGGCCGGCTGAATGCGCGTGTTGCTGGTCGAAGACAGCGGCCCCACGCGCGACCTGGTCACCGGCGCGCTGGAGGACGCCGGCATCGAGGTGTCGTCGGCATCGAGATTGGCGACCGGGCTGAGGCGGGCCATGAGCGATGCGGTGGACGTCATCGTGCTCGACTTGATGCTGCCCGACGGAGACGGTCTCGATCTCTGCCGCGAGCTTCGGGCGAGCGGCAACACCACGCCGATCCTCTGCCTGACCGCGCGCGCGGAGGTGGCCGACCGCATCCGCGGTCTCGAGGCCGGGGCGGACGACTACCTCAAGAAGCCGTTTGCGATCGCCGAACTCGTCGCGCGCCTGCGGGCGTTGGTCCGCCGCGGGGGACAACCCGCGCCGCATCGCATGACTGCCGGATCGACCGAACTCGACTTCACCGCCCGCAGGTGCGTGATCGCCGGGACCGAAGTCTTCCTCACGACGCGGGAGTGGATGGTGCTCGCCTACCTGGCCGCGCGCGCGGGGCGGGTGGCGAGCCGCGAGGACCTGCTGCAGGCGATCTGGTCGGAGTCGGGGAAGGCATCGTCCAATAGTCTCGACGTAATCGTCGGTCGCCTGCGCCGCAAGATCGCCGGGGACGGGAGCCACTGCGCAATCCGGACGATTCGCGGCGAGGGCTTCGTGTTCGAGTTGTCGCCGTGATTCCTCGCAGCCTGGTGGGCCGGCTGACGGTCCTGCAGGTGGCCCTCGCAGCCGCCGCGGTCGTCGTGTTCGCGGTTTCCGCACTCCTGCTAGCCGGAAGGGCGCTCGAACTTCAGCAACGAACCCTGCTCTCGAACACGGCCCGACAGCTTGCGGCGGGCCTCGTACAAGAATGGGGCGAGGAGCGGGATCTCCCTCGTGCCGCGCAGAGTCTCCTGGCGGAGAACGCGCCGGTCGGCGTGCGTGTCGCGGTCCTGGACTCCAGCCGTCAGGTCGTTGCTGTCGGCGGGGTCGAGGCCGGGAGGGACTCCTCGCACGTGGACCTGGTGACCACGCCGGTTCCGGGAGGCGCCTGGATCAAAGTCTCCGCGTCCAGCCGTCCGCGGGAGCGAGCGCTTTCGACGCTGCTGGTCGTGTTCGGCCTCGTGGCGCTGCCGCTCCTCTTGCTGCTCGTCGTGGTGAGCCGGAAGATCGCACTGCGCTTGCTGGCGCCGCTTTCGCGGTTGGCTGCCGAGGCAGGGGCCCGGGACGCCCCTGGCCGCGGTTCGCCGTTCGGTTCGAGGACGGATCCCACCGAGGTGCGGGTCGTGGCGGATGCGTTCGAGCGCCTGGTCTCGCGCCTGGGCTCGATGCTGCGCGCGGAGCAGCGCTTCGCCGAGGACGCCGCGCACGAACTGCGCACGCCACTGACGGTGGTGACCGGCCAGATCGAGCGCGCGCTCGGGGACCCGACCCTTTCGCCACGCACGCGCGAGAGCCTGCGGCGTGGGCTCGATCAGGCGAACGCGATGAACCAGCTGGTCGATGCCCTCCTGCTGTTGCGGCGCGCAGACGAAGAGGGGCGGACACCGTTCGATCCGCAAGTGCCGGTGAACCTGTGCGATCTCCTTCGCGAAGCCCTCGACGAAGCGCTCGGCCGAATGCCCGGACGTCTCGCCGACTGCCGGCTCGAGGCGCCCGACGAGATCCTCGTGGCAGGCAATGCGACGCTGATCAAGGCGGCGATCGAGAATCTCCTGTCCAATGCCCTCAAGTTCACGCGCCCCGGCGAAACGGTGCTCGCGCGCGTCGAGGAGAGCGGTCGCCGGTGCCACGTGATCGTGGAGGACGCGGGACCGGGCATTGCCCCGGACGATCGCGAACGGATCTTCGATGCGTTCTATCGGGGCGGCGAAGCCCGCGCCGAGCAGAGCGGCGCCGGGCTCGGCCTCCCCATCCTGCGGCGGGTGGCCCGCGCGCATCGCGGGGACGTGCTGGTCGCGGAGTCCTCGCTCGGCGGGGCGCGCTTCATGCTCGACCTGCCGTGCTGGCTGCATCGGGCATAGCGCTCCTCGCCGTTCAGGTATCGTTCATCCCGCTCGATCAGGATGGGACCCGGCTCTGTGTTCGCGAGTCAACCGCTGGGACCGAGGCGGCCGTGCCCCTGGCGTTCGAGTACGGCCTGAGCCGACGCTTCTCGTTGCTCGTCGAGCCGGTTCTCTGGACGCGCATCCACGACAAGGGCATCGGCACGGCAACGGGCGTGGGCGATGTCGAGATGACACTGACCACGCTCCTGCTCGGCGAGCAGCCGGGCCGGCCGGCGCTCGCGCTCGGAACCGAAGTGAAGATCCCCACGTCGAAGAACATCCGGATCGGCTCGGGCAAGGCCGACGTGGCGTTCTACCTGATCGGCAGCCAAAAACACGGGCGCTGGGATACGCACGCCAACCTCGGCTACACCGTCATCGGCAAGCCGGCAGGCGTGGCGGTGAAGAACGTCGAAAGCTTTGCCCTCGCCGGCGAATACCGCGCGTCGCGGCGTTTCGACTTCGTCGCCGAGGTCTTCGGCGGCAGCGCCGCGCGCACGGATTCGGCCGAGAATCTCCCGGTGACGATGGTGAGCGCGATCACACCCGAAATCGGTGGCAGCGAGTTCGTCGGCGAGGTCGGCGTGCGGTTCCATCCGGCGGAGACCCTGACCTGGTCGCTCGGACTCAGCTACGACAACAATCGTGCGCTGCTCCTTCACCCCGGCGTGAGCGCGCGCTGGTGATCCGACCTCATCGCATCCCCCGCGGCGGCCGGTCGCGTACCGATTTCGTGAACGCCCTCGCGCGCGCGCGTTCCAGAGCCCGCAGGCGGTGGTCGTGGCGCGCAGCGAACGCCCGCGCCTCGCGCTCCAACTTGCGCCAACTCGCGTAGCGCTCCTCGGGGAGCGCGCCGTCGAGCAGCGCCGACTGCACCGCGCATCCCGGTTCCTTGCCATGCGCGCAGTCTCCGAAGCGGCACGAGGCGGCGAGCGCCTCGATGTCGCCGAACGTGGCGGACACGCCCTCGTCGCCGCCCCACAGCGCCAGCTCGCGCATGCCGGGTGTGTCGATCAGCCATGCCCCGCCCCCGAGCCGCACCAGTTCGCGGTGCGTCGTCGTGTGTCGGCCGCGGTCGTCCGCTTCGCGCACCGCGCCGGTCGCCTGCCGCGCCTCGCCCGCGAGCGCGTTGACGAGCGTCGACTTGCCGACGCCCGACGACCCCAAAAGCGCGATCGTGCGTCCGCGCGCGAGATGCGCGCGCAGCGGCGCGAGGCCGTCGCCCGCGAGCGCGCTCACCGCGTGCACCGGCGCGCCGCCTGCGATCTCCTCGACCTCGGTCAGCCGCACGGCGAATCGCGCCGGGTCGGCCGCCAGCAGCACGTCGGCCTTGTTGAGCACGACCACCGGCGCGGCGCCGCTCTCGCGCGCCGCCACCAGGTAGCGCTCGATGCGGCGGGGGTTGAAGTCGCCGTCGAGCCCGCCGACGAGGAACACGGTGTCCACGTTCGCCGCCACCACCTGCTCGACGGTCTCCCTTCCCGGGGCCGTGCGCGCGAACACGGTCGCGCGCGGCAGCACCGCGTGGATGACCGCGGTGCCGCCTACGGGCGGCGCGACCGCGACCCAGTCGCCGACGGCGGGAAAATCCGCGGGGCCAAGGGCCTCGTGGCGCATGCGACCGCTGACTTCGGCGCGCTCCGGCGAGGCGTCGGCGGAGAGGAACACCTGGTAGAGATGCTTGTCCGCGCGCGCGACCCGCGCCGGGTGCCGGCGCTGTTTTTCGTGCGGGGCGAAACTCGACGCGAACGCGTCGTTGTAGCCGAGGTCCTCAAGGTTCATGGCGAAGCGATCTCCTGCGGCAGCGCCGCGCGTGGAAAATGAAAATCGGCCGCTCCCCGTGGGAAGCGGCCGACGTTCCGCGCGTGCTGGCGCAGGCGATCTCCTAGCGGCGGGCGTTCCCGGGGGGTGTCGTCGTGAGCAGGGGGGCCGAGTGGACAGTCATGGGCTGGGTGCTCCTTTCCGACGATCGGGGGGGAAACGCGGGACCCGCGGCGCGGGCCGTTCACTCCGCCGAGAAGCCTACCGGAGCGGCGGCGTGGGCGTCAACCCCGCGGCTCCCTTCGGGTCGGGGGGTGGGGGGTGTTCCCGGCAACTGCGTACGAAACGTACAAGTCGTACGTTTTGTACGCAGGACTCCGGGAGACATGTCCCGGCCCCGCGTTGACATCTCCAAGGCGCGGTGTGACCCTGCCCGCCATGTCCCCACCTCGCACTGCCCTCGTCACCGGAGGCGCCGCCGGCATCGGCATCGCGACCGGCGCCGGCCTCGCGCGCCTCGGCTACCGGGTGATCCTGACCGCGCGCACGCGGGAGCAGGCCGAACGCGCGGCGCGGGGCGTCGGCGAGTCCGTGCGGGGCGAGGCGCTCGACGTCGCCCACCCGGACGCCGCCGGCGCGTGCGCGCATACGCTCGCGGCCACGGGGATCCACGTCGACGTGCTGGTCAACAACGCGGCGATCTATCCCGACGAGGCGGGCGGCGAGCGCGGCGTGCTCGACAGCACATCGGACGATTGGCACGGGCACATGGAGACGAACTTTTTCGGCGCCCTCTGGTCGTGCCGCGCGTTCGCGCCGGGCATGGTCGCGCGCGGGTTCGGGAGGATCGTGAACGTCTCCTCCGACTATGGATCGTACGGCGCCGGTCTCCTGGGGCCTGCGCCCTACTCGGTCTCGAAGGCGGCGCTCAACGCGCTCACGATCAAGCTCGCCGCCGAGCTGCGGCCGGCAGCGAACCTCAAGGTCAACGCGGTGCATCCCGGGTGGGTGCGGACCGCCATGGGCGGGCCGGGTGCCCACCGCAGCCCGACCGAAGGCGCGGCCACGGTGATCTGGCTGGCGACGCTGCCTGCGGAGGGTCCCACGGGCGGCTTCTTCCACGATCAGAAGCCGTTCCCGTGGTAGATTGAGGGTCGGCCTCCGGTGAACCTCTCTCGGCGGTTGTCCTACGTCCCGGACCAGGACTCGAACGAGAGCAGGCCACGATGGCAGCGAGCAAGCGCCCGTCCTTCCTCAAACGGCAGAAAGAACAGCAGCGACTCCAGCGCGCGGCCCAGAAGCGCGAAACGCGCCTGACCCGCAAGCACAACCGGGGCACCGAGATCGATCCCTCCGATCTCCCCGAGACCGCAGAAGAAGCCGCCGCCGACGACCCGACGCTCGAAGCCGCCGGGACCGCCGACCCCGTCGAGTCCGAGACGGTCCGCGGCGAGACGACCGAGTCCGAGCCGCCCTCAGCGTAGTCGCAGCGCGAGCACGTCGTCGGGCTCCATCTCGACGATCAGCGATCGCCCGTCGAGGGCGCGCGCCCTCGAGCCGGCGTGCGTGTAGGCGAGTTCGATCTTCCCCGAGTAGCCGAAGAGCGATGGATCGGCGAAGCGGATCTTTCCCGTCTGGCGACCGAGCCGGTTGATCACGAACAGCATCCCGCCGTCCTCTCCCGCGTGCCCCACGATCTCGGCCTCGATGTCCGCGTGCACGTGCGGCCGCACCCCGCGATCGGCGAGCAGCCCGCGGGCGAAATGCCGCAGTGCAAGCCGCTGCCGCTCGGGCATTGCGTAGTAGCGCGGCGTCAGGTAGCGCCCCGCCGACAGCGTGCCGAGCACCGTGCTCGATCCCCAGCCCAGCCCCACCTCGTAGGCAGCCGGCCGAC
>JBDTYW010000075.1:0-7686 GCA_040005445.1 Candidatus Eiseniibacteriota bacterium | reverse complement strand
GCCCGCAGTCGTCGGCGCTGCGCGCCATCGGCCCGAGCTTGTCGAGCGTCCACGATAGCGCCATCGCACCCCGGCGTGAGACCAGCCCGTAGGTCGGGCGCAGTCCGGTCACGCCGCAGTACGACGAGGGCGTGAGGATCGAGCCCGAAGTCTCCGAGCCGATCGCGAACGGCACCAGCCCGGCGGCCACGGCGGCGCCGGGCCCGCTCGAGCTGCCGCCGCTCCAGTACTTCGGGTTCCAGGGATTGAGGCCCGGCCCGTTGAACGCGGCGTCCGCGCGGTCATACCCCATGCCGCCGGCGAGCTCGACCATCGAGAGCTTGGCGACCAGCACCGCGCCCGCCTCCTTGAGGCGCCGCACCACCTCGGAGTCGTCCTTGAATTGCTGCTTGCGGTACGGCTCGGCGCCCCACGTCGTCGGATAGCCGCGAGCGGCGAGCAGGTCCTTCACGCCGTAGGGAATGCCGTGGAGCGGGCCGCGGAAGTTCTTCTTGCCGATCTCCGTGTCCGCGTTCGAGGCCTCGTCGAGCGCGCGATCGCGCGTGAGCGCAACGTAGGCGTTGTAGGCGGGCCCGAGTGCCTCGAGCCGCGACAGGTAGCCGGTCGTGAGCTCGATCGAGGAGACCTCGCCGGCGCGGAGCCGTGCGCCGAGCTCGCGCACGGTCATCGCGAAGTAGCGCTTCGGGATCATCGCGGCGCCTCCGGCGACGGCGCAGGCGGATGGGCGCGAAAGATCGTCTGCGGCTCCTGTCCGTTGTAGAGGCGCACCGCCCGCATCGCCCGGCCGGACTGGACGCCGTTCTCGACGGACTCGAGCAGGCCCTGCGATTGCGCGGCGTCGAGCGCCTTGCCGTAGCGCGCGATCAGCACGCCGTGCAGCGCCCGCGCCTCGTCGCTGATCTCGGGCTTCTCGGGGGCCGCGGGAGCGGCGGGCGGCGTCCCGGGCTTCGCCTGCGCGTCGGCGCTCCGGGCGCCGAGGCCGAGCAGCGCCGACACTCCGCCGGTGAGCGCGAGCGCCCCCGCACCCATCCAGAACACGAAACGGCGTCGCCCGAGCGGCAACGGCTGCGGGTCGGGCCTCATGCGCGATTGAGCCAGCGCGCGAGCCACTCGTGGACCTCGCGGTACCAGAATACCGAGTTGCGCGGCTTGAGCACCCAGTGGTTCTCATCGGGGAAGTAGACGAGCCGCGCGGGCACGCCCTTGCCCTGGAGCACGTTGTAGCACTCGAGGCCCTGGTCGACCGGAACGCGGAAATCGTTCTCGCCGTGGATCACGAGCGTCGGCGTGTTCACGCCCGAGGCGAAGCGCGCGGGGTTCCAGCGATCGATCGCCTCGATGCCGTCCCACGGCTCGCCACCGAACGCGCGGTGGCGGCCCTGCGTGACGTCGCTCGCGTACTGCGACTGGGTGTTGTACACGCCGGCGTGGTTGACGACGCAGGCGTAGCGGTTCGTGTGCGCGCTGATCCACGACACGAGGTAGCCGCCGTAGCTGCCGCCCGTGATGGCCATCGCCTTCTCGTCCACGAACCCGGTCGCCAGCAGCGCGTCGGTCGCGGCCTCGATGTCGGCCATCGGGTATTCGCCCCAGTGGCCCTGGATGCATTGCGCGTAGTCCTGGCCCCACGACGTCGAGCCGTGGAAGTTGACCATCGCCACGATGTAACCCGGCGCCGCGAACAGGTGGCCGTTCCAGCGCGGGTGGAACTGGTCGCCCGAGATCCCGTGCGGCCCGCCGTGAATGACGTGAACCAGCGGGTAGGTCTGCTTCGGGTCGAAGCCCGGCGGAAACACGACGAACGCCTGCACGGTCTCGCCGCGCGCGCCCTCGACGTCGACTTCCTGCACCTCGCCGAGCGCGATCTCGCCGATCACCGGCTCGGTGAAGCGCGTGACCGCCTTCGCGGCCTTGCCCGCCGGGTCCGCGGTCCACAACTCGGCGGTCTCGGTGAGCGTCTGGCGGGTGAACCACAGGCGGCCCCTCGAGACCGCGAGCCCCGAGACCGCGCCGCCTTCGTGCAGCAGCGCGGGCGTCCCGCCACTGGCCGGCAGGGCGAACACGCAGACACGCGCGCGATCCTCCGCGAGGAACACCAGCCGGCCGGTCTCGTCGAACTCCCAGCCCGACGCCGAGCGGTCCCAGTCCTCGGTGAGCACGGTGTGCGTGCCCGCCTTGCGGTCGTAGCGCGCGAGCCGCACGCGGTCGGCATAGAAGTCCGGGTCCCGCTGCATGCCATAGACGATCGCTGTACCGTCCTTGCTGTAACGCGGGCGCACCTCCTCGCCGGTGCTGCCCTCGGTCAGGCAGCACACTTCGCCGCCTGCGACCGGCACGGTGTGGATCCCCCAGCGCAGGCGCCGGTGCGGGCCCTCGCTGGTGTTCGCGGAGAACGCGATCTCGCTCCCGTCAGGGCTGATGTCGTACTGGCCTTCGGGGTCCATGAGCTCGAACCAGCGGGTCGAGGCCGGCGTGACGTCCTTGAGCACGTGCGTCTCGAGGTCGAGCACGAACAGGTGCGGCACTTCCCCGCCGTCGAGCCAGGTGTCCCAGAAGCGGTAGACCCGGTGCTCGGTGACGTGCGCCTTGACCGGGTCCTTCTCGCGCTCCTCGAGGCGGGCCTTGGTCTGCTCGGCGGTCAGGTGCCCGGCCAGCAGCGGCGCGAGGAACGCGATCCGGCGGCCGTCGGCGAACCAGCGCGGATCGGCGACGCCGAGCGGCAGGTCGGTGACCTTCTCGGCCTCGCCGCCGTCGAGCGGCAGGATATGGAGCTGCGCCTTCTCGCTCTTGTCGCGCCTGCGCAGGAACGCCAGGCGGGTCCCGTCAGGCGAAACCCGGGGGGCGGTGCTCGTCGAATCGGGCGAGGTGAGCGCCCGCGGCTCTTGCGCCCCGGTCGCCGAAACCATCCACAGGCGGGTCTTGCCCTCGTTCTTCTCGAGGTCGTAGGTGGTGACGGGAACCACCGCCCAGGCGCCGTCGGGAGCAGGGGCGGCCGTGCCCACACGGGGCAGGCGCCAGAGGTCCTCGGCGGTCAGGGGGCGGCCCGCCGGCCGGACGGCCGGGTGGAGCGCGCGCAGCGTGCGGGTCGAAACGGGCATGGAAGTCTCCGGAAAGAGGGCCGAAACGGGCCGGGCGGGCCGCGCGGCCGGACTCAGGCAGTCTGCCCGGCGGCGCGACAGCATGGGCGAATCCTAGAACCCGCCGCGCCGCTCGACAAGGCCGCGTTCGCGGGGCTTTCGTCCCGCGGCCATACCTGTTAGCCTTGGGCGGTCAGCCGCCGTCATCGGCCCCGCGAGAACCGCAGCATCCCCAGGAGAATCCATGGAAGAAAAGTCGAACGACCCCACGCCCTCGTCCGAGGTTTGCTCGGACGCGCCTGCCACTCTTGCCGCGCCCGTCGAGACGCCGGTCGCCCCGCCACCACCCGTGGTGGACGAGGCCGAAGGCGCTCCGACGAGCCCCGAGTTCGCCGCCATGCTCGAGACGAGCCTGAAGGCGAACCCGGGCCGCGCCCCGCGCGAGGCCAAGGTGGGCGACAAGGTGAAGGGCAAGGTCGTGTCGATCGCCGAGGATTCGGTCTTCGTCGACTTCGGCGGTCGCGCCGAGGGCGCGCTGCCGATCGGCCAGCTCAAGGACGACGAGGGCGCGCTCAAGGTCAAGGAAGGCGACCCGATCGAGGCCACGATCGCCTCGCTCGAGGGCCAGATCACGCTCCAGCTCGCGGTTCGCCGCCAGGACGCCGGGCTGGCGATCCTGATCAAGGCGAAGGACGAGGGCACGCCGGTCGAGGGCAAGGTCAAGGGCACGAACTCGGGCGGCTTCGAGGTCATCCTGGGCGGCATCCGCGGCTTCTGCCCGTTCTCGCAGATGGACCTCGGGCCCGTGGGCGAGGGCCAGCAGTTCATCGGCCAGGTGCTCCATTTCAAGGTGCTCGACGTGTCCGAAAAGGGCCGTCGCGTCGTGCTCTCGCGCAAGGCGCTGCTCAAGAACGAGCGCGTGCACCAGGCCGACGAGATTCGTGGCAAGCTCGAGCCCGGGCAGATGCTCGAGGGCGCGGTGACGCGGCTCCTGCCGTTCGGCGCGTTCATCGACATCGGCGGCGTGCAGGGTCTCGTGCATGTGTCGGAGATCTCGCACAAGCGCGTGGGCGATCCCTCCGAGGCGCTGACCGTCGGGCAGAAGGTGTCGGTCAAGGTGCTCAAGCTCGAGCACCTGGGCGAGGGCAAGAAGGAGCGCATCTCGCTCTCGATCAAGGCGGCCGAGGCCGATCCCTGGACCACGCTCGAGGGCAAGCTCAAGGAAGGCGACGTCGTGAAGGGCCCGGTCCTGCGCGTCATGGACTTCGGCGCGTTCGTCGAACTGTTCCCCGGCATCGACGGCCTGGTACACGTCTCCCAGCTCGCACGCCGGCGCGTCGCGCACCCGCGCGACGTCGTGGCGGTCGGCCAGCAGGTCGAGGCCCGCGTCACCAAGATTGATCCCGCGGCCAAGCGCATCTCGCTCAGCATGTCGGCGCTCGAGGCCCCCTCCGCGGGGGACATGAGCGACATGATGGGCGGCGGCTACGAAGGCGGCGAACGCGAAGGCGGCGGGCGCGGCGGCGAACGCGGCGAACGGGGTGCCGGTAGCGGTGGCGGCGGTGGCGGTGGCGGTCGCGGCGGCCCGCGCGGCGGGCGGGGTGGCGGTGGTGGAGGCGGCGGTGGCCGGGGCCGCGACAGCGGCGGGCGCGGCGGCGACGGCGGCGGCGGTAGAGATTTCGGCGGCATGCGCGGCGGGCGCGCCGGCGAGAAGGCTATTCGCTGGGAATCGCGTCGCGAAGAGCGCGGCGACGGTCCCCCTGCGGACAGCGTGTTCGCCGAGGCCTTCCGCAAGGCCCGCGAACGCCAGAAAGAGGACGAGTAGCCGCCAGTGTCCTTCATCGAATCGAAAGCGGATCTCGAACGGACCGTGGATCGTCTCAGGGCCCACGGTTCGTTCGGTCTCGACATGGAGTTCCAGCGCGAGCGCACGTTCCGTCCCCGACTCCAGCTGGTCCAGGTCTCCACGCCCGACGAGTGCCTGCTGGTCGACCCGCTCGCATTCGACGAGCTCGACGCGCTGTGGGACGTCGTGGCCGACCCCTCGGTCGAGAAGATCGTCCACGCCGGATCGCAGGACATGGAGATCGTGTTCGCGCGCTCGGGCCTGCTGCCGCGCAACATCTTCGACACGCAGATCGCGGCCGCACTGCTCGGGCTGGGGGACCAGATCGGCTACGCGAACCTGATCTCGCGCATGCTGCACCGCCGCCTCAAAAAGGGCGAGACCGTCACCGACTGGTCGATCCGCCCGCTCTCCGCCGCCCAGATCGACTACGCGCTCGACGACGTGCGCTACCTCCACGAGATCCGCGAGAAGCTGTGGACGAAGCTCGAGTCCATGGGACGCGAGACCTGGCTGCGCGAGGAGGTCGAGCACTACGAGGAGCAGCGCACCTACGAGCGCGACCCGGCGACGCTGTGGTCGCGCATCTCGCGCATGCGCTCGCTCGATTCGCGGGGCCTCTCGGTGCTCCGCGAGCTGGCGATCTGGCGCGAGGAAGAAGCCGCCCGCCGCGACGAGCCGCGCGGCCGTATCGTGGCCGACGAGACGCTGGTCGAGATCGCGCGTCGCACGCCCAAGAAGCCCGAGGACCTGAAGCCGCTGCGCACGCTGCACCCGCGCGAGTTGTCTCGCTCCGGCCCCGCACTCGTCGCGGCGGTCCAGAAGGGTCTCGCCGCGCCCGAGGAGACCTGGCCGCGCCTCGAGCCGGTCAAGCCCGAGGACGAGCGCTTCTCGATCACCGTGGACCTGCTCGAGGTCGTGCTGCGCGCGCGCGCGCTCGAGAACGAGATCGCGCCCTCCTACCTGGGCACGCGCGCCGACATCGCGCAATTGATCGAGGTCACGGTCGGGCCGGACAAGGGCGTGCGCGCGAAGAAGCGCCAGGCCGAGCCGCTGCTGCTCTCCGGCTGGCGCCGCGGGCTGGTGGGCGACGAGCTGGTCGCGTTCCTCGAAGGCCGCGCCTCGCTCAAGATCGACGAGGCCACTGGCTTCGTCCACGTGATGGCGCCCGCGCGCTAGGCGTGCCTGCCTTGCCCCGCGGCCCGTTCTCGTCGCGCGTTCCCGAATCGCTCGAGCCGGGGCCGTGGGCGCGCCGCCTCGCGCAAATGCGCGGGCTGGGCCGCCCGCTGATCGATCTCACGGATCACAATCCCACGACCGCGGATCTCGGCTATCTCGAGGGCCTGTCGCTGCTGCTCGCGCTCTCGAACTCGGGAGGGCGCGTCTACGCTCCCTCCGCCGCCGGGCTCGAGAGCGCGCGCCAGGCGGTCGCGATCTACTACCAGGACCGCGGACATCTCGTCGACCCCTCACAGGTCGTCCTGACCTCGAGCACGAGCGAAGCCTACGCGCACCTGTTTCGCCTGCTCTGCGACCCAGGAGAGGCGATCCTCGTGCCGCGGCCGGGTTATCCCCTGTTCGACGCCCTGGCTCGCGCCGAAGGCTGCCGGGTCGTGACCTATCCCCTTCGCTTTCGCGACGGGGCGTGGCGCCTCGACATCGACTCGCTCATTGCCATCCTGCGGGAGACGCCCGACGCGCGCGCGATCGTGACCGTGAACCCGAACCACCCGACCGGCTCCTGCCTGACGATTGCCGAGGCGACCTCCCTGTGGGCCGCCTGCGAGCTCCATGATCTCGCGTTCATCTCGGACGAGGTCTTCGACGACTACCGCGCGGCCGACGGGCGCGACCCGGCGGGACTCGTGCAATCGTTCACCGGGGATTCCCTGAGCCCCTTCGCCATCCGAACGCCGCTGAGGTTCGTGCTCTCCGGCCTGTCGAAGGTCTGCGGCCTGCCGCAGGCGAAACTCGGCTGGATCGTGGTGGTGGGCCCGCCCACGATCGGGGGCAGCGAACTCGGGGACGCCGCGCTCGAGCGCCTGGAATGGCTTGCCGACACGTTCCTGTCGGTCGGCGGCCCCATCCAGAGCGCGTTACCCGCCCTGCTCGCGGGCCGCGCGCGCTTCCAGGACGAGGTCAAGGCGCGTGTCGCCCGCAATCGCGCGGCGCTCGTGGCCGCGCTCGCGCCGATGCCGAACGCGCAGGTGCTGCCGGCCGATGGCGGATGGAGCGCGGTGATCGCGCTGGACCCGGTGAAGAGCGACGAGGAGTGGGCGCTCGCGCTGCTCGAGCACGACGTGATCGTGCATCCGGGGTACTTCTACGACTTCGACGAGCCGGGGAGGATCGTGGTGAGCCTCCTCCCCGCACCCGCCGGATTCGACGTCGCGTTGACACGCCTCACGGCGGTCGCCGCGCGCTGAACTAGCTGCCGCCCGCCTCGCGCTTCGCCTGCGCCTTGAGCGCGTCGCCCGCGTAGATCGCGACCTCGACCCGGCGGTTCTTCGCGCGGCCGGCCTCGGTGTCGTTCGACGCCACGGGCTCCAGCTCGCCGCGGCCGAGCGTGCGGATCGTGCGATTGACGCCGCGCGACGAGAGATAGCCCTGCGCCGCGGCTGCGCGTTCCTGCGACAGTTGCTGGTTGTACTCGGCCGTGCCCTTCGAGTCGGTGTGGCCGATGATCATCAGCTCGGAGTCGCCGTAGTTCGAGAGGCTGGTCGCGAGCTGGTTCAGGTTCGCGCGCGCATCGCCCTTGATCGT
>JBDTYW010000074.1:0-7705 GCA_040005445.1 Candidatus Eiseniibacteriota bacterium | reverse complement strand
GCGAGCGCGGTCTCGGGGACATCGCAGGCGGGCAGGCGCACGCCGCGGTGGCCGGGCACCGACAACTCGGAGAGCAGCGGCTCGACGATGCCGGGCGGCGCCGGCGGCAGCACCGGCGAGGCTGCGGGCGGAAGCCCGGTGAGCGCGCCGGGCGGCGGCGTCGGCGGCAGCGCCGCCGCCGCGCGCGCCTGCGCGGCGCCGGACTGGACGCTGGCGGAGGCGGCTTCGGGCGTCATCGCGCGTCCCCCTGCACCGCCGCGGAGAGCGCTTCGGCCCAACGGTCGATCTCGGCGCGCGTGCGCTTCTCGGTCGCGGCCACGAGCAGCAGGTCGGCCGTGGCCTCGCCGAAGACCGCCCCGTCGACGCCGAGCAAAACGCCGAGTTCGCGGCCGCGGCGAATCACGGCGTCGGCCCGCGTCGGCAGGCGGAGCGTGACCTCGCGCAGATACGGGGCCGAGTAGGCGACCGGCACCCCGGCCATGGCGAGCGCGCGCGCGGCGGCGTAGCGGGTCTTCTGGAAGCACAGGGTGGCGACGTCGACCAGGCCCTGCTTGCCGAGCAACGAGAGGTAGATCGTGTTCATGAGCGCGATCAGCCCCTGGTTCGTGCAGATGTTCGAGGTCGCCTTCTCGCGCCGGATGTGTTGCTCGCGCGTCTGCAGCGTCAGCACGAAGCCGCGCCGGCCGTGGCCGTCGATGGTCTGCCCAACGATGCGCCCCGGGAAGCGGCGGACGAACTCCTTCTTGCCCGCGAAGAACCCGCACACCGGCCCGCCGAACGAGATCGGTGCGCCGAGCGCCTGCGCCTCGCCCACGCACAGGTCCGCGCCGAGTTCGCCCGGCGGCGTAAGCAGCGCGAGCGCAATCGGGTCGGCGGCCACGATCGCCAGCGCTCCGGCGGCGTGGGCCAGGGCGGCGAGCGCGCGCACGTCCTCGATCGCGCCGAAGAAGTTCGGGTACTGGAGCACGACGCACGCGGTCTCGGGCCCGATCGCCGCGGTCAGCGTCGCAACGTCCACCGTGCCCGCGGCCGGATCATGCGCGACGTGGCGCACGTGGTCGGTCCCATGGAACGTGCCGAGCGCCTGCTCGTAGTGGGGATGGAGCGCGCCCGCCACCACGATGCCCGGGCGCCCGGTCTGCGCGCGCGCGAGGTAGGCGGCCTCGACCACCGCCGAGGCGCCGTCGTAGAGCGACGCGTTCGCGACCTCGAGCCCGGTGAGCTCGCTGATCATGCTCTGGAACTCGAAGATCACCTGCAGCGTGCCCTGTGCGACCTCGGGCTGGTACGGCGTGTAGGCGGTCATGAATTCCGAGCGCAGCGCAACACGCGGCAGCGCGCTCGGAATGAAATGATCGTACATGCCCCCGCCCAAAAACGACGGCATCTCCCGCGCGGCGTCGTTGCGGGCGGCGATCGCGCCGATCTCGGCGCGCAACTCGAGCTCCGATGCGGCGGGCGGCACGTCGAGCGGGCCGTTGACGCGCAACGCGGGCGGCACGTCGATCAGCAAGTCCTCGAAACGCGCCACGCCGATGGAGGCGAGCATGGCTTCCCGCTCCGCGGCGCTCCGCCCGACGTAGCTCATGCGTGCTGCGCCTCGAGCAGCGCCCGGTAGGCGGAGGCGTCGAGCAGGTGGTCGAGATCCGCGGCGTTCGAGGGGCGGATCTTCACCATCCATCCCGCTTCGTAGGGCGCCTGGTTGACGAGGGCCGGTTCTCCGGCGAGCGCGGCGTTGACCTCGACGATCTCGCCCGCCATCGGCGCATAGAGATCGCTGACGGTCTTCACCGCCTCGATCACGCCGAACGACTGGCCGGCCTCGAGCGTGCGCCCGACTGCCGGCAGCTCGACGAACACGACGTCCCCGAGCTGGTCCTGGGCATAGTGCGTGATGCCCACGACGACGAGGTCGCCGTCGGTGCGGGCCCACTCGTGATCCTTGGTGTAACGAAGACCTTCCGGGGTCATGACGATCCTTTCGCGGAGTCCGTCAGCGGTGCGATGCCTGGGTGTAGAACGGGCGGGGCACGACGCGCGCCGGCAGCTCGACGCTGCCGGAGCGCACCATGTACTCGGTGCCGTTGGCCGCTCCTCCCGCCGGGACGTAGGCGAGGGCGATGCTGCGGCCGAGCGAGGGCGATGCGGTCCCGCTGCTCACGCGGCCGACCACGGCGCCGCCGGCGAGGACTTCCCAGCCCTGGCGCGCCACACGCGGCGAGGCGATCTCGAGCCCGACGAGGCGGCGTTCGAGGCCCTTGGCCTTGGCCGCGAGCAGCGCGGCCTTCGACACGAAGTCGGGCTTGTCGAGTTTGACCGTCCAGCCGAGCGAAGCCTCGAGCGGGTGCGTCGTGCGATCGATGTCGTTGCCGTAGAGGCAGAACGCCATTTCGAGCCGGAGCGTGTCGCGGGCGCCGAGGCCGATCGGCTGGAGCCCGACCTTCCTCCCCACCTGGAACAGTTCCTCCCACACGCGCTCCCCCTGCGCCGCGTCGAAGTAGAGCTCGAACCCGTCCTCGCCCGTGTACCCGGTGCGCGAGAACACCATCGGCACGCCCCAGAGCGACGTGCCGGTGAAGCGGTAGTAGCCGAGATCGAGCGCGGCGGGCGGCACGAGCCCCTCGAAGATCTCGGCGGCGCGCGGCCCCTGCACGGCGAGCTGGGCGATGCGATCCGAGACGTTCTCGAGGCGCACGTCGAAGCCCTGCGCCACCTCCTGCGCCCACTCCCAATCGCCCGCGATGTTCGCGGCGTTGACCACGAGCATGATGCGGTCCTCGAACTTGTAGGCGAGCAGGTCGTCGACGATGCCGCCATTGGGCAGGCACATTGGCGTGTAGACGGCCTGGCCGACCTCGGCGCCAGCGACGCGATTGGTCACGAGGTGGTCCACGAAGCGCCCGGCGTCGGGGCCGCGCACCTCGAATTCGCCCATGTGGGAGACGTCGAACACGCCGGCGGAGGTGCGCACCGCGCGGTGCTCGGCGAGGATGCCGGCGTAGGAGATCGGCATCAGAAACCCGGCGAACTCAACGAGTTTCGCGCCGGCCCTCTTGTGACACTCGAGGAAGGGCGTGGTCAGCGTGGTCATCGGTCTCCAGCGGGATGTGGGAGCGGTGCTGAAAGTCGTCACAAGCGACAGCGGGACCATAGCATGGGGCGATGGAGGCCGCAACGGGCCGGGGGTTGCTCCCGGCGGAGACGCCGGCACTCAGGCGCGGCCGGGCAGGCCCCCGGGCCTGGCTTCGGCCGCCCCTGAATTTGTCCCACCCATGTTGCATGTTGTTGGGGTCTCGCCCCCGCGGACGGCCTTGCCGTGCATGAAATGTCGCTGACCCACCTCGCGGATGCCGCTCTTCTCCACGCGCTCCAGGCGCTCGTCTTCCAGAACGAGGGCGCCACCGCCCGGATTGTCGCGCACATTGCCGAGGTGGACCGCCGTCGCCTGTATGCCGCGGCCGGCTATTCCTCCCTGTTCGCGTTCTGCCTTGGAGAGCTCCGGCTCACGGAAGACGCCGCATGCAATCATATCGATGCGGCCCGAAAGTCGCGCGCGTGCCCGGGCCTGCTGTCGGCGCTGGCAGACGGTCGGATTCACCTGGCCTCGATCCGGCTACTCGCCCCTCACCTCACCGCCGAAACCGCGGACGAGATGATCGCGCTCGCCACGCATCGGTCGAGACGCGAACTGGAAATCCTGCTCGCGGCGCGCTTTCCGAAAGTCGAAGCGCTGAGGCTCGACGAAGGGATTGCGGCCCTCGGCTCCTTCGTGGCGCCCGAAACCGTATCCGCCCCGGGGCGGATTCCCCAAGCGCATCCCTTGTCCGCCCCGGGGCGGATACCGCCGGCTCCCCCGCAGCGGATCGAGCCCCTGTCGGCTCAACGCTACTCGATCCAGGTGACAGTCTCGAAAGCGACCCACGACAAGATTCGTCAAGCGCAGGCGCTCCTGCGCCACGCGAATCCGTCCGGCGATCTGGCGATCGTGCTGGACCACATGGCAGACGCATTCCTGCTCCAGAAGCAGAAGCGCAAGCAGGCGGCAACCCAGAGACCGCAGGCGAAGTTGCGCTCCTCGAACAGTCCGCGACACGTGTCGGCGCGGGTGCGGCGCGCGGTTTGGGAGCGCGATGCAGGAAGGTGCACGTTCGTGGGAGATACCGGGCATCGATGCGGCGCGTGCGAGTTCCTCGAGTTCGACCATGTCACCCCCGTGGCGCGGGGTGGGAGTCCGAGCGTGGAGGGAATGCGGCTGCGGTGCCGCACGCACAATCAACTCGAGGCGGAGCGGGTGTTCGGCAGGGCATTCATGGAGGCGCGGCGTGTCGGGAAACTTGGAGCGACTGAATTCAAGGATCCTCGGGCAGCACCGACTTGATCCGGCGGACGAACGCCTGCCCCTGGCAACCCTAGTTGCCTCCGGCCGTGCCTTCGCCGGGGACGACGACGGCGGGCTCGTCGCGCTGCGCGCCGTGGCGCGTGCCGCCGAGGCCGCGCATGCGACCGCGCGCAGGAGCATGACCGGTACGATCCCCGAATGCGCGCCGGGAACCGCGGGCCAGGAAACCCTCTAGCGGCTCGGCTCGCCCGTCGGGCCGGACAGAACTCCGAGTTCGCGTCCGACCCGTGCGAAGGCCTGGACAGCCCGCTCGAGGTGCTCCGGCGCGTGCCCGGCCGAAACCTGGACCCGGATCCGAGCCAGGCCCTTCGGCACCACCGGGTAGGAGAACCCGATTACATAGATACCCTCGTCGAGCAGCCGGTGGGCGAACTCGTGGGTCTTCTTCTCGTCGTACAGCATGATCGGGACGATTGGGTGGACACCCGGCTTGAGCTCGAAGCCCGCGGCGCTCATGCGCTCGCGGAACCACGCGGTGTTGTGCTCGAGCGTGTCGCGCAGCTCGGTCGCGGCATCGAGCAGCGCGAAGACCTCGAGCGAGCCGCCGACGATTGCGGGCATGAGCGTGTTCGAGAACAGGTAGGGCCGCGAGCGCTGGCGCAGTAACTCGACGATCGGCCGCCGCGCGGCGACAAAGCCGCCCGACGCGCCGCCGAGCGCCTTGCCAAGCGTGCCGGTCACGATGTCGACCTGCCCGAGGACGCCGCAGTGCTCGGTCGCCCCGCGGCCGGTCTTGCCGAGGAAACCGGTCGCGTGGCAGTCGTCGACCATGGTCCACGCGCCGAACTTCTTCGCGAGCGCCACCACGCCCGCGAGGTCGGCGATCGTGCCGTCCATCGAGAACACGCCGTCGGTCGCGACCAGGATGCGCCGTGCGCCCCGGGCCCTGGCCTCGTCCAGGCAGCGTTCGAGGTCGGCCATGTCGTTGTTCTTGTAGCGCCAGCGCTGCGCCTTGCACAGGCGGATGCCGTCGATGATCGAGGCGTGGTTGAGTTCGTCCGAGAGGATCGCGTCGTGCTCCCCGAGGAGCGGCTCGAAGACGCCCCCGTTTGCGTCGAAGCACGCCGCGTAGAGGATCGCGTCGTCGAGGCCGAGGAAGCGTGCAATGGCGGTTTCGAGCTGCTTGTGGATGTCCTGCGTGCCGCAGATGAAGCGCACCGAGCTCAGGCCGTAGCCGTGCGTGTCGAGCGCGCGGTGCGCGGCAGCGATGACGCGCGGGTGGCTCGAGAGCCCGAGATAGTTGTTCGCGCAGAAGTTCAGAACGCGCCGCCCGTCGGCGAGCGTGATCTCCGCGCCCTGCGGCCCGGCGATCACGCGCTCGTCCTTCGCGAGGCCGGCTTCGCGAATCTCGGCGAGCGTGCGCTCGAGTTCCTCGAACGAGATCGCGGCCACGGTCAGATCCTCCCCGCGGTCGCGGTGAGCGCGCCGGCGTCGGCCTTCTCGCCCCACGGCACGAGCACGATCTTGCCCGCCGCCCCGCCCTTGAGCTGCTCCATTGCCTGAGCGTAGTCCTCGATCGCCATGACATGCGTCAGCGCCGGGCGGATGTCGAGGCGGCCCGAGGTCAGCAGCTCCTCCATCTGGCGCCAGGTCTGGAACATGAGGCGGCCGTTGATGCCCTGCACGGTGACGCCCTTGAAGATCACGAGGCCGGTGACGTCGAGTTCGAAGGGGTCGCTGGGGAGGCCGAGGAGGCTCATGCGGCCGGCGTTGCGGATGGCGGTCAGGCCCTGGCGGATCGCGGCCGGGTGCCCGGACATCTCGAGCACGACGTCGGCGCCGCGCCCGTCGGTGGCCTCGCGTGTTCGCTCGGCGACGTCCTCCTTCGAGGCGTCGATTACGACGTCGGCGCCGATCTTCTTCGCGAGGTCGAGGCGATACGGATTGACGTCGCTCGCGAGGATCGGCCCCGCGCCGCATGCGCGCGCGACCGCGATCGAGAACAGACCGATCGGCCCGCAGCCGGTGACCAGCGCCGAGCAGCCAGCGATCTCTCCCGCCAGCACGGTGTGAACCGCGTTGCCGAGCGGCTCGAGCGCGGCGGCGACCTCGAGCGACATGCCGGGCGGGATCTTCCAACAGTTGCGCGCGGGCACCGCCACGAACTCGGCGTACGCGCCGCTGCGGTCGACGCCCAGGATCTGGACGCGCTCGCAGACGTGCATCAGCCCGCGCCGGCACAGGTGACATTCGCAGCACGCGACGTGGGTCTCGACCGCGACCAGGTCCCCAAGCCGGACGCCGCCTGCCTGGTCGCCGAGTGCGACGACCTCGCCCACGAACTCGTGCCCGAAGATCAACGGTGGCCGGATGCGGCCCTGCGACCAGCGATCCCACCCGTAGATGTGCAGGTCCGTGCCGCAGACCGCGACGCGGCGAACCCGGAGGACGACCTCGTCGGGGCCGGGCGTGGGATCCGGGACGGTGAGGATCTCGGCGCCGGGGGCGGGGCGGCTCTTGACCAGGGCTTTCATCGCGTCTCCACGAGGGTCTGATCGGCGAGAACGGGAACGAGGGCGCGCCCGGTGTGGCTGGCACGCACGCGCGCGACCGCCTCGGGCGTGCCGGACGCTACCACGGTTCCCCCGCCGTCGCCACCCTCGGGGCCGAGGTCGATGACGTGGTCGGCGGTCTTGATGACGTCCAGATTATGTTCGATCACGATCACCGAGTTGCCGCGTTCGACGAGGCGCTGGAGCACGCTCAGGAGCATGCGCACGTCCTCGAAGTGGAGCCCGGTGGTCGGCTCGTCCAGCAGGTATACGGTGCGCCCGGTCGCCACCCGCGACAGTTCGGTAGCGAGCTTGACGCGCTGCGCCTCGCCTCCCGAGAGCGTGGTCGCGGACTGGCCGAGGTGGATATAGCCGAGCCCGACGTCGCGCAGCGTCTCGAGCTTGCGGCGCACCGTCGGGATCGCGTGCAGAAAGTCGAGCGCCTCCTCGACCGTCATGTCGAGCACGTCGGCGATCGAGCGGCCCCGGTAGTGCACCTCGAGCGTCTCGCGATTGTAGCGCCGGCCGCGGCACACCTCGCAGCGTACGAACACGTCGGCCAGGAAATGCATCTCGATCTTTCGCAGGCCGTCGCCCTCGCACGCCTCGCACCGGCCGCCCTTGACGTTGAACGAGAAGCGCCCCGGGCCGTAGCCGCGCATCTGCGACTCCGGGAGTTGGGCGAACAGGTCGCGGATGAACGTGAACAGGCCGGTGTAGGTCGCCGGGTTCGAGCGCGGCGTGCGCCCGATCGGCGACTGATCGATCTCGATCACCTTGTCGATCAGCTCGATCCCCTCGAGGCGATCGTGCT
>JBDTYW010000073.1:0-7803 GCA_040005445.1 Candidatus Eiseniibacteriota bacterium | reverse complement strand
AAGCGGCGCCGATGGTCGCTCGGCAGGGCGCGCTCGGTCCAGGACTGCCCGTAGAACACGAGCGCGTCCTGCGCGTCGAACGTGCCCGGCGTGCCCGCGCCGCCCTCGATCACCTGGATCGGCACCGGCACGCGCAGGTAGGGCGGGACCTGCCCGCCGGCATACTCGCGGCGGGTGAGCGCAAGCTGGGTCACCGGCACGCCGACCGGGAAGCCCTGCGCCGCCAGCTGCGCGTAGGTCACCCGCCAAACCCCGGTGGTATCGACGCGCACCGTCCACTCGTCGGTCGGGTCGTAGGCCACGCCCTGGCTGGCGGCGCCCCCGGCGCCCTGGGTGCTCACGGCATTGCCGCGCGCCACGCGCACGAGCGCCGGCGGGGCGGTGCGGAAGGAACGGGCGGCATCGTAGTTCAGGAGCGCACGCTGGTAGAGGCCCTCCCAGCGATCGTCACCCAGGGGCGGGGCGAAATTCGGGCCGGCGAGCGAGGAATTCGGCCCCAGCCCTGTCGCCGAGGACGGCCGGGTCCCCGCGACGGGCACGAAGTCGACCCGGATGGTCGCGCTCGTCGCCATGCGCACGGTGCGCGCCCCCGGATCGACGCGGAACGGCTGCACGCGCAGCGAGACCACGCGCTGGTGGCGCCAGCCGCCGGTCACGCCGAGCTCGGCGGTCGCCGCCGGCCACGCCCGGCCCCCGTCGTAGTACGCAGGATCGCGGTAGAACACGCGGGTCGGGCTCAGGTCCTTGCCGTCGGGGCGGAACTCGCTGCGCCCGAGCGGCTCGAGCTCGTGGCCCGCCAACTCCGGCACGTCCACCCACGTCTCCTCCAGCACGCGCAGGGAGGGAATGCTTCCCTCAGGCATGCCGAGCAGCGCGCTTTCCGCGGGCAGGAGCGGCCGGCCCTCCTCGGCCACGGTCGACTGGAGCCCCGCAGCCTCGATCTGCCAGAACGTCCCCTCGGGCCGGGCAACGCTCGCGACCTGGTGCCCGGGCATCGTGAAGCGGAGGGTCACCCCCTGCGCATCCGAGGCCACGACTTGGAGCGCCCCGGCTCTGGCCGTGGCGGACAGCCCGTCACACACGAGGAACGCCCCGGCGAGACCGGCCGCGGCGAGGAGGGCGAGGCGTCGGCTTGCAAGTGCGACCACGCGTATCTCCGGGTGGCTGGGGATCGAGATCATTGCGCAAGGGGCGCGGCCGTGCGACCCGGCCCTTGGACGTACCCGACCCGACGATCGAAGTTCTGCGGAATCGCGGATTGTGACACCGCGCGCAGCAAGGTATCATGGTCGAAGCGACCCGCCCCAGGAGGCCTTTTGCCATTTAACCACAATTTCCACGGCCACTTAGGAGAAAGTCTCCGCAAGCGGTCCGGGTTCACCGTGTCCCTCGCCCTGGTCGCCGGGGTCCTGCTGGCCTCACCCTCGCCGGGCGCCCCCGCGAAGTCCGCCGGGCCGCAGCGCCCCGCCCGGGTCGCGCTGCCGGACTCGGTCATCGCCCGCCTCCCGCACAAGGACCTCACCGCCCGCAGCGTCCTCGCAGACTGGTACAGCCTCGATCCCGGGTATCGCCCGGCCGGCAAGGGCCCCGCGCTCAAGCGCGCGTTCCTCGACCAGCTCATCGAGAAGGAGGCGATCGCGCTCGCCGCCAATGCCGAGCCCTTCGTGATGACCGACGTCGAGTCCGCGCAGTATCTCGCCGCGCGCGCCGACATCGTCCGGCGCGGCCTCTACCGACGGCTCGTCGCCGACAGCACGGTGATCACCGATGCCGACCGCGACACCGCGCGCGCGCGCCTCGCGGGGTCCACCGCCGGCCAGCCGGTCCCGGCGGGGACGATCGAGACCCAGGCCCTCGCCCTGGCCGAGGATCGCCGCGCCAACGAGGTCAACCGGCGCATCCGGGCCTCGCTCACGCCGGCGTGGGACGATTCGGCCACGGCGCAGCTCGCACGCGCCTACGCCGCGCTCGACCCCACCCTGCCGGACCTGTCCCACCCGATGAGCCTGCGCATGCCGAACCGCTGGCCCGCGCTCGCGCCGACCGACACCACGCGCGTGCTGGCGACTTCGACCGCCGGCCCGCTGACGATGGGCGAGTTCGTGCGCCGCTTCGGGCAGCTCAATCCGTTCCAGACCCAGTTGCCGGTCACCGCCGGCGCGGTCCAGGCGCGCGGCGAGCAGTTCCTCGGGCAGATCTGGTTCGACCGGGAGTCCGACCGCATGGGAATCGCCGTCGATCCGGGCGTGACTCTTGCGCTCGCCCGCCGCCGCGAGAGCGTCGCGCTGGATCACTACTACGCGCACCACGTCCAGGCCCGCATCGACACCAGCGAGACCGTCCTGCGCGCCCGCTTCGCCCGGACTCCCGAGCGCTACTCCGTCCCCGCGCACGCGCTGGTCAACAGCCTCTCCGCGGGCGATTCCGCGGGTGCCGGTTCGATCGTGGCCGAGTTCCGGGCGGGCGCCCCGTGGGACACGTTGTGCGCCCGACACCTCGCCGCGGGGTCCGATCCCGCGAGCTGCAGCCAGCCCGCCCCGCTGCCGGATACGTTCGCCGACACCGCGCTCGTGGCCGCGGTGCGCGCGCTCGCGCCCGGCGAGGTCGTGGCCCACCGCTTCGACGCGGGAGACGGTTCGCCCGGCGCCTGGATGGTCCTGCGCCTGGCCGAGCGCATCCCGAACCGCCTGCGGACGTTCGAGGAGGCGCGCGCGTTCGCGGCCCGCGACGCCGCCGCCGAGCAGAGCGAATCCCTGCTGCGCGCCGAGCTCGTCCGCCTCGCGCGGGCGCTCAAGGTGATCCGCAACGAGGCCGCGCTGGCGCGGCTCGACTTCGGCCCCGGACGCTGACAGGGATCTTGAAAGCATGATCCGTCTGTTCGTCATCCTCGCGTTCTTCGTCTCGGGGGCCTCGAGCCTGATGCTCGAGGTGGTCTGGAGCAAGGCGCTCGGTCACGTGCTCGGCAACACGCTCGAGGCGATCACCACCGTGGTCGCGGCGTACATGGGCGGCCTGGCGCTCGGGGCATCGTGGGCGGGCCGCTCGGGAGCGGGCCAGGCGCGACCGGTGCGCGCCTATGGGCTGCTGGAGATCGGCGTCGGCGTCTTCGGGCTGGTCTCGCCCTGGCTGATCCGGGCCCTCGAGGGCCCGCTCGCGGCCGCCTACGACGCGCTCGGCGGGGCCGGCCCGGCCTACTTCCTCGTCCGCTTCCTCGCAATCTTCGTCCTGCTCCTGATCCCCACGACCCTGATGGGCGCCACGCTGCCGATTCTCGTCGCGTGGGGGTCGAAGCGCGCCGACCTCGCGCGCGTACTGGGGACGCTCTACGCGATCAATACGGCCGGCGCCGTCGCGGGCACCGTGCTCTCGGGCTTCATCCTCCTCCCCGCGATCGGGCTCAGCGCGACCGCCTGGGTCGCGGGAGCGACCAGCCTGACCCTGGGCGCGATCATGGTGATCCTCGCCGGGCGCATGGGCGAGAGCGCCGCAGCTCCGCCGGCGCCGGCGCTCCGCGAGATGCCCGCGCCGATCGCGGACCCCGGCGCGCGCGGGCCCGAAGGCGTGGGGCGCGCGCGCCTGATGCTCGTGCTGTTCGGCCTGTCGGGCGCGGTTTCCCTCTCGACCCAGATCGCCTGGTCCCGCGTGGCCGGCATTCTGCTCGGTTCGTCCGTGTACTCGTTCTCGCTCGTGCTGGCGACATTCCTGGTCGGCATCGCCGCGGGGTCGGCGCTGGTCGTCCCCTGGCTCACGCGACGGGGGGCGTCCTGGCGCCTGTTCGCCGTGCTCCAGTGGATCGCCGCCTTCGGCGTCGTGTATGCCTCGTTCCGCATCGCCGACGCGCCCTGGGACATGCTCACCCGGGTGGTCACGGCCCGGGGGAACGTCGGCAACCTATGGATCGAGGAGAGCTTGATCCTGGCGGGCTTCATGCTGCCGGCATGCCTCGCGTTCGGGGCGATCTTCCCGGTCGCGACCCGACTCTCGGCGTTCCCGGGGGACTCGCCCTCGCGCACGACCGGTCGCGCCTACGGTTGGAACACCCTGGGCACGATTTCGGGTTCCCTGCTCGCGGGCTTCCTCCTGATCGGCGCGTTCGGCATGCGCGGGACGCTGATCGGCGTGGGCTCGGTGGCCGTCGCCATCGGCGTCGTCGCCTGGTTCGCGGCACCGCATTCGCCGAGCAAGAAGTCCTCGATTCCTGCGGGCGCCCCCGTCGCGCGCCTCGCCGTGCCCGCGCTGGCAGTCGCCGGACTGATCATCGTGGTCGCCTTCGCTCCGCCCTGGAATCGGGGACTGCTCTCGATCGGGGTGTTCCGGCCCCTTGTATCCAACGGAGCCGCCCCGAGTCTTTCGCCCGAAGACGCCCGGCGGCAACTGCGCGACGAGCTGTCGATGGAGGACCTGCTTTCGTTCGTCGAGGGTCGCCAGGGCATGGTCAGCGTCCACCGGACGCGCACGAACCCCCCGATCCTGGCCCTCCGTTTCAACGGCAAGACCGACGCGAGCACGGGCCTCGACATGCAGACCCAGATCCTGCTGGGGCAGGTCGCGATGATGTGGGCGGCCGATTCGGCGCGCGTGGCGATCGTCGGCTACGGATCCGGCGTGACGGCGGGGAGCGCCCTGACCCACCCGCTGCGGAGCGCGGACGTGATCGAGATCGAACCCGCGGTGCTGGCAGCCGACACGTTCTTCCGGCCCTACAACGGCAATCCCACCGCCGACCCGCGACTCAAAGTGCACATCGACGACGGGCGCACGTTCCTCGCCCACGCGCGCCGGCCCTTCGATGTCATCATCTCCGAGCCCTCGAATCCCTGGCTCGCCGGCGTGAACAACCTGTTCACGGTGGACTTCTACCGGCTGGTCCACGAGCACCTCGCCCCGGGCGGGGTGTTCTGCCAGTGGATGCAGTTCTACGAGATGTCCGACGTGATGTTCGCCTCGCTGGCGCGCAGCCTTCACGAGGTCTTCCCCTCGGCCCAGGTCTTCCAGACCGGCCGCGATCTCCTGTTCGTCGCGACCCGGGACGGCCGGCCGCTCGACCTGGATCGAGTGGCGACCCGGCTCGCCCGCCCCGCGGTGGCGAAGGACCTGGCCCGGGCCAACGTGCACAACCCCGCGGACCTCGTGGCGCTGCACCAGGTCTCGCTCGCCGCGCTGGTGGCCCGGCTGCCGGAAGCGCCGCTCAACCTGGATGATCGGCCGTTCGTCGAATACCGGGCCCCGATCGATCTCTACCGCGTCCGGCCCTCCGAGTCCCCGTTCCCCGAGCAGGCCATGCGCGACTCGAACCCGGTGGCCGAACTCGGGCAGTGGACCGTCGGCGTCCCCCCGCTCGATCTCGCCATGGGCGTGGCCCACTCCTGGCTCGAACACCGCAACCTGGCGGCGGCCTCGCGCTGGATCGACGCCCTGATCGCGCTCGACCCCTCGCGCGCCGGCCCGCTGTTCGAGTCGCTACGCGCCATCGGGCGCCAGACCGAGCTCGAATCCCGGATCGTGCTCGCGCGGCAGGCGCTCCAGGTGAATGATGTCGACCGGGCGCGACGGATCCTGGACCAGCTCCTCAAGCAGGAGCCCGGCTGGGCCACCGCGCTCATCGAGCGCGCGCGGGTCTCCATGCGTGCCGACAGCGTCGCAGTCGCGCGCACGCTCCTCCAGCGTGCCCTGCTCCATGCCGACGATGATGATCGCTACCAGGCCCACAGCAACCTGGGCATCCTCGCGATGCGCGAGGGCAAGGGCGAAGAGGGTCTCGCCCAGTTCGGACTGGCCTCGGCCGTGCGGCCCCACGAAGCGGAAGCCTGGCTGTACCGCGCGCGGGTGCTCGTGCAACTGGGGCGCGTCCAGGACGCCCAAGTGGTCCTAGACCAGGGACGCAAAGTCGCCGGCGATCCCGCCGTGCTCGATGCGGCCTACCAGCAGCTCAACGCCACGGGGTCCCTGCCATGACGAAGATGCAAGCCCTTGCCGTGCGCGCCCCGCAGCTTCTCCCGCTGCTGTGCGCCGGCGCGCTGATCGCCTCCGGTGCCGGTTCCGCCCGCGCCGCCGGTTCCGCGGCCTCGATCCCCGACACCCTGCTCGCCGTGTACGATGGCGGGTCGGTCTCCCCGAGCGAGTTCGCCCGCGCCTGGGCGGCCCTGAGCCCGCCCGAGCGCCCGCCGGGGGACGCCTTGAAGGCGCGGCAGATCTTTCTCGAGAGCGTCGTCCATCGCAAGCTGCTCGCGCGCGAGGCCGCGCGGCACGCCCATGCCTTGACCCCGGCCGAGTCGACGGAGGTGGCGAGGAACTACAACGCCATGCTCCAGAACCAGCTCTTCGCGGCGCTCACGAAGGATGTGCCCGAGCCCAGCGACGCGGACATCGATCGATTCCTGCGCCAGCGCACGATGCTTGCCGAGGTTCGCGTGATCTCGTTCGCCGACCGGCAGCGCGCCCGGTCCTGGCGGTCCCGCCTCGCGACCGGTACGCCGATGTCCGCCCTCGACGCCGCGATCGCCCTCGAAGGAGCGGCGCTCGGGACCGCGGACAGCGCTCGCTTCGTGGCGGCGGAGCAGCTCCCGGACACGCTCGCCCAGGTGATCTGGAGCCTCAGGCCGGGCCAGCTGAGCGAGATCCAGGAGTTCGGCGGCGAGACCACCATGCTGTACCTGCGGAGCTACATGGAGCGGCCCGGCCAGCAGGCGATCCAGAACGCCTCGAACCTGAAGGCCGAGTACATCCGCAAGCTGCATGACCGAATTCGCGAGCGCTTCCGCAGTCAGCTGGTCGAGGAATGCGGGCGCACGTTCGACGATGCAGGCGTACGCTTCCTGCTCGAAGCGCATCTTCGCCTACCGCCGCGCAACGACGTCGACACGCTCACCGGCGTCCCGACCATGCGCCCGAACCTGCCCCTGCCGGGCATCGCGCCGGCGGATACGAGCCGAATCGTCGCGCGCCTGCGGGGCCGCTCCGTGAGCATCGGCGATTATCTCGCCTACTGGGGGCGCACTCAGCCCTACGCCCGCCCGGACATCCGCGAGACCCTGACCCTCGAAGCCGCGATCGATCGAGTCGCCCTGGGACCCGAGCTCGTGCGCGTGGCTCGCGAGCGCGGGTTGGATCGAGACGACCGGATGGTTGACGAGCACGAGCGCCTGCTCGAGGGCTATGCGCTGGATCACTACTATCGCGACGAAATCGAGTCGCGGGTCCGGGTCACGGACGCCGCTCTGCGGAAACTGTTCGCGGCCGAGCCCGGTCACTACGACGATCGGGCTTCGATCACCTCCCACATCATCGTGCTCGACCGCCGCACGCTGGCCGACTCGCTGCTGACCCGCCTGCGCGCCGGCGAGTCGTTCCATGAACTCGCGCGCACGTATTCCATGGACGGGGAGAGCGCCGCCAAGGGCGGCGACATGGGGCTGCAGTACTTCGGGATGCAGCCCAATGCCGGACTTCAGGACGCCATGTTCGCGACCCCGGCCGGCCGGCTGGGAGGCCCCGAGCAGACCCCGCAGGGCTGGGTGATCTGGCGGATCGACTCGGCGACGCCGGGTCAGAAGCGCACCTTCGAACAGGCGCGTCCGATGCTGGAGCGGGACTTCCGGGTGCTGGAAGCGGACCGGATCCTGACGGCGAGGCTGGAGAAGATCCAGAAGGCGGCGCACGTGCGGATGTTCCCGGAACGCTTGACGACCCAGCTTGGCGCCGACGGCCCCTGGGGCGACTAGCCCCGGCGGAGATTCCCTGGGCCGCAGCGCACAATCGGGATAGGGGGTAGCGGGTTCGCCCCGCTACTCCCCTCCCACACCA
>JBDTYW010000072.1:0-7914 GCA_040005445.1 Candidatus Eiseniibacteriota bacterium | reverse complement strand
CGCGCCAGAACGGCGAGCGCGTGCGCACGAGCGCCGGGTCCGAGCCGTGGAACTTGAAGAACACGGGTTGCCCGAGCGCGCGCGCGAGCAGCGCGTAGCAGGCATCGCGCACGAGCGCGCGGCGATCGAACGCGCTGTCGAGGTGAACGAGGTCGGGCCGCTCGCGCCGCACCAGCCGGACGAACGCGGCGAGGTCGGCGATGCGCTCGCCGAGGCGGGCGAGCGCGGAACGCTTGAGGCTGCGGCGGCCGAACGGCAGGGCGAGTGCGCTCAGGCGGCCGGTTCTCTCGCACGCGGCCTGGAAGACGTGCTCCGTCGCCGCGATGCCGCCGGGCATGTCGGAGTGGATCGTACCGAACGCGACGCGCAAGGGAGGCCGGGGACGCACGCGCCGAATATAGCATCGTGGTTCGCGGACAGCCGCCCTGTTATTGTGCGGATTCATGCCCCATCCCCTGCAATCGATCTGGTCCGACCGCGTGCGCGTGGCCGCCTGGGCCGCGCTCGTGATCGCCGTGGTTTACCCGCGGCTGGTCGGCTTCACCACCGACAGCGACGCCTATCTCGACGTCGCCCGGACGCTTCTCGCCGGCCACGGCCTGGCGCAGAGCGTGGTCGACTTCTGGCGCCCTGCCGTCCCCGATCCGCTCGGACTGTGGCCGCCGATGTTCCCGCTTGGGATCGCCGGGCTCGGGGCGCTCGGGTTGCCGCTCCCGCTGGCGGCGCGCCTGCTCGCCGGGGCCGCGTACGTGGCGTTCGCGCTCGGGTTCCACGCACTCGCGCTGCGCGCGGGCGGGCGCGGGTTCGCGTTCGTGACCGCGATCGTCGTGCTGCTCGGTCCCGGCGTCGCCGAGGCCGGCGCGACCGCCTGGAGCGAGTCGCTCTACCTGTGCGGCCTGACGTTTGGGCTGGTCGCCGCCTACGACCTGACGCGCGAGCCGTGCACCCAACCGCGCGTGGGCATGCGGCCGGTGCTCGCGGGGCTCTGGGTCGGACTCGCCGCCGACACGCGCTACATGGGCATCGGGCTCGTGCCCGTGGTGTTCGCGCTCCTGTGGTTCGGCGGCGTCCGGGGCCGCCGCCTGGTCGCCTGGGCGGCCGGGGCGCTCGTGCCGGTCGGGCTCTGGCTCGGGCACAACCTGATCGCGTTCGGACACCTCACGGGACCCGGGCTGCCGGCGGGGACGCGCACGCTGGGACAGGTGATCGCCGCGATGGCGGTCTCGCTGCGCTGGGAATTCCTGCCGGCGTCGTTCGCGCACCTGCCCTCGATCGCGTTTCCGGCGCTGCTCGGCGTGGGCGTGGCGACGCTCTGGGCGCTGCGCCACGGGGGCGTGGCGCGCTGGGCCGCGCTGGTCGCGCTCACCCAGCTGGCGTTCGTGGGCTTCGCCGCCTGGCACGCGGGGATCAACGATCCGTCGGGCCGCCTCACGCTCGTGGCGTGGCCGTTCCTCGGCCTCGTGGCCTGCTGTGGGGTAGCCGCCGCGATCCGCCGGTGGTTCGCCGGCCGGCGCGCCGAGCGCGTGGCCGAGGTGAGCGTCTCGGGGCTGGCGCTCCTGATCGTCGGCGCGGGGCTCGGGACCTTTCTCGCGACCACGGTCGCGCCGCCCGCCCAGACGATCGCCCGCCGGCACGCCCAGGTCGCGCTCGCGCGCCTGGTGCCGCGCGACAGCGGGCCGGTGCTCACCGACACCGGGCACCTGCTGCGGCTGACGACCGGCGCGGCCGCGGTGCAGGTCCCGCCCGAGCGCTACCGGCTGCGCGAGTTCACCGCGGACGACGAGCGGCGCTGGCGCGCAGCCGGAGTCACGCGCGCGATATTCCGCGCCTCGAATCGCAACGAGCTGGGGAGCTACCTGGCGGAGCGGCTGGCGAGCGGGGCGTGGGCAGCGGAGGACTCGGCGTCGGGCTATGTGCGCTATCGCGTCGGGCCCTAGCTAGACCACCCGGTAGGCGGGGCCGGTGCGCACCCGCCAGGCCATCGCGAAGTAGCGCGTGATGGTGCGCATGATCTTCATCTTGCTCGCGCCTTCCTTGAGGTCGTAGCGCAGGATCAGCGGCCACTCGAGCACGCGCGCGCCACCGCGGCCGAGCTTGAGCAGGATCTCGGCCATGCAGGTGAAGCCCGACTCCTCGATCAACTTGTCCTTCCACTGGTCCGCGGCGCGGCGCAGCGTGCTCGCGCGATACACCCGAAAGCCGCAGGTGTAGTCGCGCGCGCCCTTGACCGGTACGGTCATCGTCAGCAGGAAGCTGGCGCCGCGCGAGAGCACCTTGCGCAGCGGCGTGAGGCCGACCTCGTCGCCGCCGGGCGTGTAGCGCGAGGCGATCACGACGTCGCCCGGCGTGCTCTCGAGGTGATGCCACATCGCCGGCAGCAGCCCGGGATCGTGCGTGTTGTCGGCGTCCATGGTGGCGACCACGTCGTCGTCGCCGACTCGCGCGAGCCCGCTCGCGACGCAGGTGCGCAGCGCGGCCCCGAGCCCCTGGTTGACGACGTGGGGCACGACCTCGATCGCGAGCCGATCGGCGAACGCCTCGGCGGTGGCGATCGTGCTGTCCTTGCTGCCGTCGTCCACCACGACCACCTTGAACCGGCGCCCCTCGGCCGCGAGCGCCTGCGCGACCGGGATGCAGCGCAGGAGGAGCGCGGGCAGCGAGCGCTCCTCGTTGTAGGCGGGGAGCGCGAGAATCATGGTCTTCACGGGGCCTCCGTTGCGAGTTCGCCGGCGAGTGCGCGCACGATGCGCTCGGCCGCATGGCCGTCGCCGAAGGGATTGCGCGCCACGGCCATCGCCCGGTAGGCGTCCTGGTCGGTGAGCAGGCGATCGACCTCGGCAAGGATGTGATCGGTGTCGGTGCCCACGAGGCGAGCGGTGCCGGCGGTGACCGCCTCGGGCCGCTCGGTGCGATCGCGCAGCACGAGCACGGGCTTGCCGAGACCGGGCGCCTCTTCCTGGATCCCGCCCGAGTCCGACAGGATGAGGTGCGCGCGCTGCATCAGGTGAACGAAGCGATGGTAATCGAGCGGCTTGAGCAGGTGCACGTTCGGCTTGCCCTCGAGGTGGCGCGCGACCGCCGCCAGCACGTTCGGATTCGGGTGAACCGGGTACACGATGCTCGCGCCGGTGGCGTTCGGGCGTGCCGCCAGCTCGGCGAGCGCGCGGCAGATCGAATCGAGCGGGGCGCCGAACGACTCGCGCCGGTGCGCCGTGACGAGGATCATCGGGCGCTCGGGCGAGAGCGCCTCGAGCTCGGGCGGCGGCGGCGGCGCGGGGCGGGCGAGCGCGATGTGGAGCGCGTCGATCGCCGTGTTGCCCGTCACCAACACCCGCTCCGGGGCGAACTTCTCGCCGAGAAGGTTTTGCCGCGACAACTCGGTCGGCGCGAACGCGAGGTCCGCGAGCGCATCGATCGCGCGCCGGTTCCATTCCTCGGGGAAGGGCTCGCGGATGTTCCAGGTGCGCAGGCCGGCCTCGACGTGTCCGACCTTGACCTCGCGATGGAACGCCGCCTGCGCGGCCGCGAGGCTGGTCGTGGTGTCGCCCTGGACCAGCACCCAGTCGAAGTGCTCGCGCGCGAGGATCCGGTCCACGCCCTCGAGCACCTTGACCGCGACGTGCGTCAGGGTCTGACCCGGCGCCATCAGGTCGAGGTCGTCGTGCACGGGCAGGTCGAAGACGCGGATCACCTCGTCGAGCATGTCGCGGTGCTGCGCGGTCAGGCAGACCCGGCCCTCGAATCCGAACGCATCGCGTAGCGCATAGACGACGGGCGCCATCTTGATGGCTTCGGGGCGCGTTCCCATTACGACGAGGACCTTCAAGGCGTTGCCTCCGGGCGTACGGCAAAGACCGTCACATCGAGGGTGGAGTCGGAGTGATCATAGACCAGGGCGCGCGGCAGCGTGCCGCCCGGGTAGCGTGCGGCGAATTCGGCCAGCCGCGACGTCGGCAGCGCCGCCCAGCGCACCTTGAGCCGGCGCATCGCGCCATCGAAGCGTGGCTCGTCGGCGATCACCAGGTGAACGCTCGGCCGCTGCGAGAACCAGGACCAGTAGGACGTGGTGACCGCGAGCACTGCCTCGTCGGGCTTGAGATGGGATTCGAGGAACGAGGCCTCGGCCTGCGCGGCAGCGATCTCGGGCGGGTGGAACTCGCGCAGCGTACGGCGCGCGATCAGGACCTGGAGCGCGATCACCAGCAGCGCCGCGCCGGCGAGCACCCAGGAGGCGCGCACCGGGCCGATCGTGCCGAGCTCCGCGATCGGGCGCGCCAGCATCGCCGCGCCCGAGGCGGTGAGCAGCGCCCACAGCGGTACCGAACTCGTGAAGTAGCGCGCGTCCCAGTGGACCGCCGAGATGAACACCAGCGTGATGCCGAGGTGGAGCAGCGCGAACAGCCAGGGACGCGGTTGCCGGATCGCGGCCAGAACGCCCGCGGCCAGCGGCAGCATCCAGAACGAGTACCCGAGGATCTCATCGGGCAGCGCGTGCCTCAGGAACTCGGCGAAGCTCCACGCCATGTGCTTGAGCACCTCGGGCACGTGGGCGAGCACGAACGGCAGCACTGCCGGCGGGTGCTCGAGTCCGTGCGAGAACGTGAGGTGGTCGACGTAGGGCCACAACCCGTACGCCACCACGTCGCTGTAGAGCGGCGTGTGGAACAGCCGCAGGTTGCGCAGCCAGAACGGCGCAGACACCGCGACGGCGACCGCCAGGATGAGGATCGAGGTCAGCGCGAGTCGGCCGCGCCAGTCCGCCCGAGCGGACTCGGAGAGAGGCGATCGGGTCAAGCGGGGGTCTCCGTGGTCGTGCTGTGCGGACCCATCGAGCCTCAAGCGAGGCGCGAGCACGGCCGCTTCGAAACACCGACCAGTATACGGGTTCGGGTCTCCTATCCGCAAGTGTAATTGCAATTTACACCGTCACTTAGACGGTGCGTACCGATCGTCCTTGCGGTCGTCCGATTGCCCCGCACCGCCAGTGGCCCTATGATTGCGCCCGGCCCACTCGTGATCCCGCTCGTCGCTGCGCCTCGGAGGAACACCTGATCGCATTCACCCGGCTGTTCCTCGGAGTGCTGTGGGTCCTGTTGCCCGGCGCCGCGTGCGCGGCTTGGACCCTGCCCTGCCGAACCAGCCGCGCCCTCCAACTCGGGGTGGCGCTCGCGCTGTCGGTCCCGATCGCGGGCGCGCTCATCGCGCTTGTGCGATCGCTCGCGGGCCTGTCCGCGGGCGTCGCCGCCGGCGGCGTGCTGCTCGTCTCCGCAGCCGCGCTGATCCTCCGCCGCATGCGTCCGTCCGAGTCCGCGGGCGAGGCCCGGGAGAGCGACACCAGCGCGGCCTGGTGGATCGCCGCCGCGTCGGTCGTGCTGGTCGCGAGCTTCCCGATCGCCTCGGAGTGGTGGCGCGTGTACTCGGATGCGTGGACGCACGCCGGGATCGTGCGCGCCGTGGAGCAGGGCGTGCCGCCCCTCGATCCGGGCTTTGCGGGCGTCCGTCTCCAGTATGCCTCGATTTATCACGCGTTCGTCGCGGGCGCCCATGAGCTGTTCGGCATCGATGTCTTCGCGATGATGGTCGGGCTCGAGGTCACCGCGCTCGCCTCGGTGATCCTGTGCGCGGCCTCCGCGCTCCCGCGCGCGCGCGGCGCGACTGTGGCGTGGACGCTCGTCCTGCTAGTGTTCGGGATGAACGCGCTGTTCCCGCTGGTCACGCCGCTGATCGCCGCGCGCGCGTTCGTCGGCGAGGTGCGCGGCTGGGCCGAACTCCATCGCCAGTTCGGCCTGTTCCCGCTCGACAACGAGCGCACGGGCGTGTTTCTGCGCGGCGTGGGCGGCGAGGACTTCTTCCTCGACAAGTTCATGGTCGCGACGCCGTTCGCGCTTTCGCTCGCGGCCTTCACCGCGTGGCTCGCGATGTTCCGGCGCTGGCTCGCGGCCCCCAGGCCCGGGGCCCTCGTGCTGTGCGCCGCGCTCGCGCTCGCGGCGGGGCTCACGCACCCGGTCGTGGGCGTCTTCCTCGGGGCCGCGACCGTGCTCGCGCTCGGCCTCGTGTTGTTGCCGGGCGGGGGGGCGCCCGCGTTCCGGAGGCCGTTCCTGCAATGGACCGGCGCGACGCTCGCCGGCCTCTTGCCGGTCGTGCTCTACACCGCGTCGATCGTCGGCGGCAAGGGCGGCACGCACCGCGAGCTGCCGTTCGATCTCAATCCGCTCAAGTTGCTCGGGTACGCAACCTGCCTCGCGCTCGGGCTGTGGTTCGCCGCGCGGCCGCTCGCGCGCATGGCCCGCGGCGACGGGGCCGACCGCGCGTGGGCGCTGTGGATCTTCGCCGCGGGCGGGGTCGCGCTGGTGAGCCGGCTGCCGGGGCCGTCCGGGTTCTTCACCGTGGACAAGCTGGCCTACCTCGTGTGGATCCCGCTCGTGCTCGCCGGCGGCGAGGCGTTCGCGGCGTGGATCGGGGCGTGGCACTGGCCGCAAAGGGTGGCGATCGCGCTGCTGCTGTTCGCGCCGGTCAACGGGCTGATGATCGCGAGCCGCATCGCGGATGCGCACAACGGCGCGCGCCAGCCGTTCGGACTCGAAGGCTTCCGCTGGATCCGCGAGCACACGCCCGCCGACGCGGTCCTGATCGTGCAGGCGGGGGACTGGGAGAGCTCGGGCTTTGCCGACCGCGACCAGTACTACTCGCTGGGCCATGCCGCGATCCAGCTCGGCTACGACCTGGAGGAGATCCACGCGCGCGCCGATCTCACGGCGCGCCTGTTCGCCACCGGGCAACTGAACGAGGCCGACCGCCTCCGGCTGCTCGCGCTCCACCGGCCGGTGTACGTCGTGTGGGCAAATTTCCGGGACCCGATGTGGCGGTATACACCGGGTGCCCTGGCGCGCGCGGTCGCTCCTCCCGGACCGCGCCCTGCGTTCGATCCCGCGTTCCAGGTGGTGTTTCGCTCGCCCGAGATCGAGGTGCTGCGCCCGTTCCCCGCGAATCAAATCGACGGCGGCGAGGGCGGGCGGTACCATCGATAGGCATTTCGTCGACCGCCCGGCCCCCACCCCCGAGGAGTCCATGCCCGAGACCGCCACCGCCGAGCGCGACTATTTCTACGATCGCATGGTCGCCTCCGGCGACTGGGACGACGTGGCGAATGTGTACGAGACGTCGCGCCGCACCGAGCTCGTGTTCGGGCGCCTGCTCGCGGACGTGTCGCTCGCGGGCGCACAGTTCCTCGACGCGGGCAGCGGGGGCGGGCACTTCTCGGCGCTCGCCGCCCGGCAGGGCGCGCGCGTCGTGTCGATGGACATGGGCCTCAACCTGCTCGCCGGCGTGGCGCGCCGCTGCGATTCGCGGCGGTCGGTCGGCAGCACGCTCCAGCTCCCGTTCGCCGACGGCGCGTTCGACGTCGTGCTCTCGACCGAGGTGCTCGAGCACACGCCCGACCCGCTCGCCGGCCTGCGCGAGCTGACGCGCGTGGTCAAGCCCGGGGGCCGACTCATCCTCACGACGCCGGGACGACTATGGCAGCCGGTCGTGCGCGCCGCGAGCGCGCTCCACTTGCGCCCTTACCAGGGGCGCGAGAACTTCCTGTGGCCCGAGCACGCGCGGCGGGAGGTCGAGCGCCAGGGCCTGCACGTGGAAAGGTTCGAGGGGTTCAACGTGCTGCCGCTGTTCCACCGCGTGTTCGATCCCTTGAACCGCGGTCTCGACGGGCTGGGGAAGATCTGGCCATCGATCTGCGTCAACTTCGCGATTCGCGCGCAGCGGCCGGTGTCCGGCCGTTGAGCGCTCGCACCTCCCCCGATCCGATGCCGGCAGCCGGGGTCCGGCCCGCCGTGCTCGCCGGAGCGCTGGCGTTTCTCGCCGCCGCCGCGCTCTATGTCGCGACCAATCACCCCAATGTGTTCAACGGCGACA
>JBDTYW010000071.1:0-7934 GCA_040005445.1 Candidatus Eiseniibacteriota bacterium | reverse complement strand
GAACAGGTCGAGCGCGCGGCCGAGCTTGCGGTGGTCGCGCTTCTCGGCCTCGGCCAGGCGGTGCAGGTAGACCGCGAGCTGCTTGCGGTCGTGCCACGCGGTGCCGTAGATGCGCTGGAGCTGCGGGTTCTTCTCGCTGCCGCGCCAGTACGCGCCGGCGATCGACATCAGCTTGTAGGCGCCGATCTGGCGGGTGCTCTTGACGTGCGGGCCGCGGCACAGGTCGAGGAACTCGCCGTTCTCGAAGCTCGAGACCTCGGTGACGCCGATCTTCTCCAGGTCCTGGATGATCTCGACCTTGAAGCGCTCGCCCTCGGCCGCGAAGTGCGCGATCGCGTCCTGCGTGGTCCACATCTTCTTCACGAAGGGTTCGTTCGCCTTGATGATGCCTTCCATCTCGGCTTCGATCGCGGCGAGGTCTTCGGGGGTGAGCGCGCGCGGCAGCTCGAAGTCGTAGTAGAAGCCATCCTCGATCGCCGGGCCGACGCCGAGGTGGGCGTCGGGAAACAGCCGCTTGATCGCGGCCGCCATCACGTGCGAGCAGGAGTGGCGCACGGTCGAGAGCGGCGGACGCCCCTGAGCGTCCACCTCGTCCACGACGGTGGCGTTCGGGTCGTAGTCCGGAATCTCGAGCATGGTCGCGCTCTCCCTGGCGATCCCGCCCCCTACGAAACCGGGCGCCGCGATCGGGGCGCCCGTCGTGCAGCGAGAAAAGCCTTGAGGATACGAAGCAAAGTGGTGGGCGATACTGGACTTGAACCAGTGACCCCCTGCATGTCAAGCAGGTACTCTAGCCAGCTGAGCTAATCGCCCACGATGCAAGCCGGGCGCGAGGCCGAACGGGCCGTCGCACCGGGCGCGCACGCGTAGAAAACCGCACAACCGGCGTTCTGTCAAGGGGCTGGAGCGCAGGATCAGTCCGCGGCGGCCTCCGCCATGGCCTTGAGGCGAGCGAAGTCGGCGTCCTGTTTCTTGTTCGCCTCGGGCGTGATCAGGGGCTCCATCAGCGCAAACAACGGGTTGAGGTAGTGGAAGGAACTCTTCTGGTTGAGGCGCGTGCGGCCGTTCCCGAGGTCCGTCAGCGTATAACGCACGTCGCCCGTGAACATCCCGGGCACTTCGAGATGCGCCGCGCCGGTGCGCGGGGCCTCCTCGGCCGTGACTACGGCCTGGATGCGCATGGGCTCCTTCTCCTTCGGGTCGTTCATGACCCACACCTCCCGATGCCCGACGCCCATCGCGGTGGTCGTATCGGCCGCGACGACGAGCAGCCCCACGAGAACACCGACGACGCGCAGCATCCACTTCATGTGCGGCCTCCTTCGGAAGGGTTCGGCAGGGCGCGCAGAACGAGCAATCCTCCGGCGGCCGTGAGCACCCGCACCAGGACCACGGGCCAGACTACCGCGCCCACCGGCGCGAACAAGAGCGTATCCTCGACGATGGCGTGGCACAGGACGAGCCCCAAGCAGAGCCGTCCGACCTGGTCCTCGCCCAGCCCCTCCTCCTCGACCCGGGTCAGGATCACGCCGGCGCCGTAGACCAGCCCGAAGAACAATCCCGCGATCAGCGCCTCCGACGCGCGCTCGTCGAACCCGAGGAACGCGAGCACCGGCTTGAGCGGCCGGCGCAGGCGCGCGAGCGCGCCGAGACCTTGCAGGACCTCGAGCAGGAACACGATCGGGAACAGGATGAGGAACAGGAACAGGAGCGACTTGCCCCCGCCGACGAACAGGTCGTAGAGCACGCCATGCGCGACGGTCGGCACTCCTCCTGCGATCGTCGCCGCCCCCGGCCACGCGTGCGCGAGCACCGGTCCGAGGGCAAGCCCGGCGACCAGTCCGGCGGTGATCCGCAGCGCGATCCAGAGCCACCCGCGGCGCGAGAGCTTGAGCACGAGCGCGCTCTCGACCATCAGGTTATGGGCGAAGCCGAGCATGAGGGCGAGCGTCGTCGCCTGCCCCGGCGTGAGCGCGATGCCCGCACAGGCCGCGATCGCGGCGTAGATGTTGATCGTCGCCCCGAGCACGAGCACGAGCGCCGCGTCGCCGGGCAGCCCGAACGCGCCCATCGCCGGCGCCATGTGCTGGGCGATCCACGGCAGGACCGGAGTGTGCTTGAGGAGCGTGATCGCCGCGTAGATCGGCGCGACGATCGTGAACAGGCGTGCATAGGCGCGCAGCGCCTGGGTCAGCGCGTGCCGGACGAGCGTCAACCGAGCGACGACCAGAGATGGATCGCGGCGTACCCCCGCCACGGCCGCCAGCGCTCGGCGCGCAGGAGCAGTTGCGCCTCGGTGAGCGGCGGCTTGCCCCGCTCCGCGAGCGCCTTGCGCAGGCCGAGGTCGCTCGCCGGGAACGCGTCCGGCTCGCCGAGGCCGCGCAACGCGATGTAGTGCGCGGTCCACGGCCCGATGCCCTCGACGCCGGACAGCGAGCGCACCAGGCTCTCGAGGTCGGCCGCGGGCAGGAGCACGACCTCCTCGTCCGTGACGGCGCGTGCGAACGCGATCAGGGCACGGGCGCGCCCGCCGGTCAGGCCGAGCCCGGCGAGGCCCCTTTCCCCTGCCTCCGCGATCGTCGATGAAAACGGAAAGTAGCGGCCCACGCCCCCGGCCGCGCCGGCCGGGTACGAGGTCCCGAGGCGCTCGACCAGTCGGCCCGCGAGCGTGGTCGCCGCGCGCACGCTCACCTGCTGTCCGAGGATCGCGCGGACCCCGAGCTCGAACGGGTCCCAGGCCGCGGGTACGCGCAGGCCGGGGCGTCGCGCGACCAGTGGGGCGAGCGCCGGGTCCTTCGACAGCGCGGCGCCGACTGCGGTGATGTCGGTGTCGAGGTCGAGCATGCGGCGCGCTCGATCCACCAGGGGGAACAGCAGCGGCGATTCCCGCGTCCACAGGGACAGGCGAAGCGCGTGCTCGCCCTCGGCGCCGGACACGCGCGAGATTTCGAGGCGGCCCTCGCCCGACGGAGTCAGGATCGAACGCCGGTAGACGCCGGCCTCGACCGCCTCGACGCCCGGAATCGCGCGCGCGGCGCGGTACGTGAGCATGCCCTCGAAGTCGTACGCGCCCGCGAACGGCAGGCGCAGTTCGAATGGCGCCTCCCCCACGGCGCGCGAGCGCCCCTGGGCGCGGCGCAATGCCGTGGGCGGGAGCCCGAACGTGCGCGTCACCGCGGCGCGCAGGCGCCGGGCACTGCCGTAGCCGGTGGCGCGCGCGAGTTCCTCGAGCGGCATCGTGGTCTCGTCGAGCATGCGCCGTGCGAAATGGACGCGCTGGCTCGTCAGCACCGCCCGCGGCGAAGCGCCGAGGTGCTCGGCGAAGAGGCGCCGCAGGTGGCGCTCCCCCACCCCGAGCCGCTCGGCGAGCCGGTCGACACGAACCTCGATGTGGAGCAGGCGCAGCGCACGCGTGACCGTCGCCGACGTGCCCTGCCACGCGGGCGATTCTGGCGCGGTCTCGGGGCGGCAGCGGCGGCACGGCCGATAGCCCGCCTGCTCGGCCGCGGCGGGCGTCGGGAAGAACGTCACGTTCTTCGCGAGCGGCGTGCGTGCCGGGCAGATCGGGCGGCAGTACACGCCTGTCGTCTTGACCGCGGTGAAGAAGCGCCCGTCGAAGCGGCGGTCGCGCGAGCCGAGCGCGCGGTAGCAGAGGTCGAGATCGAGGCTCATGAGCACGTTTGTATCACGAAGCGGGGACGGGCAGCGGACGGGATGGGACGCGGCGGTGGGCCGGGGGCAAGGCCCTTCGAAATCGTGGTGCGTACGGAACGTACGCTTCGTACGGAACGTACGCTCCCATTCCAGAGGATGGCCTGCGGCCGGCCTTACAATTGCCCGATCGACTCCCGCCGAACCCGCGGCACCACACCGGGCGAGTGGCTAGAGCGTCCGGTCCACCGCCTTGGCCACTCCGCGCAGGCGCACGACCAGCTCCTCGAACTGCGGAACGTATAGCGACTGCGCCCCGTCGGAGAGCGCGGTCTCGGGGTGCGGGTGCACCTCGATCAGCAGACCGTCGGCGCCGGCGGCGACCGCGGCGCACGCCATGGGAGGGACCTTGTCGCGAACGCCGACTGCGTGCGAGGGGTCGACCACGACCGGCAGGTGGGAGAGCTGGTGGATCACCGGCACGCACGACAGGTCGAGCGTGTTGCGCAGCGCGGTCTCGAACGTGCGGATGCCGCGCTCGCACAGCATGACCTCGCGATTGCCGCCGGCGAGGACGTACTCGGCGGACATCAGCCACTCCTCGATCGTGGCCGAGAAGCCGCGCTTGAGCAGCACCGGCTTGCGCACGCGGCCGAGCTCGCGCAAGAGGACGAAGTTCTGCATGTTACGGGCGCCCACCTGCAGCACGTCGACCCAGCGCTCGAGAATCGGCACGTGCTGTGTATCCATGACCTCGGAGATCACGGCGAGCCCGTGCCGGTCGGCGCACCTGCGGAGGATCTTGAGCCCTTCCTCGCCGAGCCCCTGGAACGTGTAGGGCGAGGTGCGCGGCTTGTACGCGCCGCCCCTCAGGATCGACGCACCCGCGCGCGCGACGGCGGCGGCGACGGTGTCGACCTGCTCCTCGCTCTCGACCGCGCACGGCCCGGCCATGATCGCGACCTGGTTGCCGCCGATGGCCGCCTTGCCCACCGTGACGACCGTCGAATCGGGTTGAAATGTGCGCGATACCAGCTTGTAGGGAACGGAGATACGAACCACGTCCTGGACGCCGGGCAGGTGCCGCACGTCCTCCACGTCGAGCGACCCGAGGTCGCCCACCGCGCCCAGCGTGACGCGGCCGCGGGCGTCTGTGCGGTGGACGGTCAGGCCCATCAGGCGCAGGCGCGAGGAGACCTCCTCGATCTGCGACTCGTCGACCCCCGGGACCATCACGACGACCATGGGCCCGCCTTCGGATCCAGGGAGCGTTGCCTGAGGTAGGCGTTCGCCAGCGCGATTGCGAGCATGGCTTCGGCGACCGTGACCACGCGCGGGCAGATGCAGGGATCGTGGCGGCCCTCGACCGCGATGGTCACGGCCTCGCCCGCGGCGTTGACCGTCTCCTGCGGCTTGCCGATCGAGGACGCGGGCTTGACCGCGACGCGCGCCACGATGTCGGCGCCGGTCGAGATCCCGCCGAGGATGCCGCCGGCACGATTGCTCCGGAAGCCGTCGGGGCCCATCGCGTCGTTCGACTGGGAGCCCTTGAGCCGGGTCGCCGCGAAGCCGTCGCCGATCTCCACGCCCTTGAGCGCGGGAATCGACATGAGCACGCGGGCGATCTCGCCATCGAGTTTCTCCATGGTGGGGTCGCCCCAGCCCGCCGGGCAGCCGCGCGCCACGACCTCGACCACGCCGCCGACGGAGTCCTTTTCGGCGCGGGCGGCCTCGATCAGCGCGATCATGCGCGTCGCCGCCGCGGCGTCCGGGCAGCGGATCGCGTTCGACTCGGCGATCTCCCAGTCGCGTCGCTCCGCGAGGACGTCGGCCACCGCGACCGTGCCGCCGACGATGCTCACGCCGGTGGTCGCGAGCAGCGCCTTCGCGATCGCCCCGGCGGCGACGCGGCCGAGCGTCTCGCGTCCGGAGGCGCGGCCCGAACCGCGATGGTCGCGGATGCCGTACTTGGCGGCGTAGGTGAAGTCGGCATGGCCGGGGCGGTAGACATCCTTGAGCGCGTCATAGTCCTTGCTCTGGGCGTCCTGGTTCCACGCGAGGATCGAGATCGGGGTGCCGGTCGTCCGACCCTCGAACAGGCCCGAGAGGATCACCGCGGTGTCGGCCTCGCTGCGCTGGGTGGTGATCGCGGACTGACCGGGACGACGGCGGTCGAGGTCGCGCTGGATCACGGCGGGATCCAGCGCGAGCCCGGCCGGCACGCCGTCGACGACGACGCCGACGGCCGGGCCGTGGGATTCGCCCCAGGTGGTGACAGTGAACAAGCGTCCGAAAGAACTCGACATGACGCCGGGATGCTATACTGCGCCGCGTGAACGCGCCCGACAAAAATCGCGCCCGGCGCTTCCGGCCGCTCGCCGTGCTCACGGCGATCGAGATCGGTGTTCTCGTACTGGCCCTGACCGGCTGCCGCGCGAGCACACCCGGCGCCTCCGCCACACGCGCCTACTTCGGCAACGTCACCCCTCCCGCCGGGCAGGTTTTCACGTTCAACAACGGCGCCGAGCCCGAGCACCTCGACCCGGCCGTCATGTCCGGCCAGCCCGACGGGCGCATCGCGCGCATGGTGTTCGAGGGCCTGGTGACCGCGGATCCCCGGACGCTCGCCGCGCGCCCCGGCCTGGCCTATCGCTGGGAACTGTCGGACGACCGGCGCACCTACACGTTTCACCTGCGCCCGGGGCTGGCCTGGGCCGACGGCCATCCGCTCGACTCGTCGGATCTCCTGTGGTCCTGGCGGCGGGTGCTCTCCCCCTCTACCGGCAGCCGCTACGCCAGCTTCCTGTTCCCGATCGAGAACGCCGAGGCATTCAACCAGGGCCGGATCTCGGACTCGACGAGGGTCGGCATCTTCGCCCCGGACGACTCGACGTTCGTCGTCCGACTCACGAACCCGACCGCCTACTTCCTCGAGATCGCGGCGTTCTACACGACGCTCCCCACCCCGCGGCACCTCATCGAGCGGCTCGGCCCCGACTGGGAGAGCGCGCTGCGGATCGTCGGCAACGGCCCGTTCCGGATCGTGGAGTGGAAGCAGAAGGACCGCTACGTGCTCGTGCCGAACGAGCGCTATTGGGATCGGGCGCGCGTCCGGTTGACGAAGATCGTGGCGCTGGCCGTGGAGGAGAACTCGACCTCGACCAACCTCTACAAGGCCGGCGTGATCGACTGGAACCCCAGCGGTTACGTGCCCAAGCAGGTGATCCCGTTCGTCCAGCACTTCAAGGACTTCTCGGCCGGGCCCTACGACGGCATCTATTTCTACTCCATGGTCGTGACCAAGCCGCCGTTCGACAACGTGTGGGTGCGGCGCGCGCTCAACTACGCGACCGACCGCGAGACCATCGCGAAGTACGTGCTCAAGGGCACCGTGATCCCGTGGGCGAACATGGCCCCCACCGGCTACGCGGGCTACCACGCCCCGGCCGGGCTCGCCTATGACCCGGTCAAGGCGCGCGAGTGCCTGGCGAAGGCCGGCTTCCCGGGCGGTAAGGGCTTCCCGAAGTTCGAGATCCTGTTCAACACGAGCGAGGACCATCGCCGCATCGCCGAGGCCGTGCAGGCAATGTGGAAGAAGGAGCTCAACATCCCGGTCGCGCTCTCGAACCAGGAGTGGGCGAGCTACCTCGCGGCCACGACTGCGCGGCAGTACGATGTCGCGCGCCGGTCGTGGATCGGCGACTACGTCGACCCCAACACCTTCCTCGACCTGTGGCAGACCGGCTCGGGCAACAACCGCACCGGCTGGTCGAACGCCCGCTATGACGCGCTGGTCCGCGATGCCGCCTCCGAGCTCGACCCGGCCCACCGGCTCGCCATGCTGTCGGAGGCCGAGGGCATCCTGCTCGACGACGGGCCGGTGATCCCGATCTACCAGTACACGGAATCGTCGCTCGTGAAGCCCTACGTCCGGGGCATCTACTCGACCGTGCTCGACGTCCATCCGCTGACCCACGTCTGGATCGATCACGGGGAGGGCTCGCCCGAGGGCGCCGTGGCCGCCGGGGAGGTTCGCCCCTGATCTCGTTCGTGATGCGCCGGTTGATGCTCATGGTCCCCACGCTGTGGGCGATCGCGACGCTGACCTTCTTCCTGATGCGCGCCGCGCCCGGCGGACCGTTCCAGGCCGAGCGCGAGATCCCGGCGGCGGCCCGGGAACAGCTGCTGCGCCAGTACGGCCTCGACCGCCCGATCGGCGAGCAGTACACGCGCTTCCTCGGCAACGCGGTGCGCCTAGACTTCGGCCCCTCGTACAAGTACCC
>JBDTYW010000070.1:0-7950 GCA_040005445.1 Candidatus Eiseniibacteriota bacterium | reverse complement strand
CGCGAACCCGCAGCCGGGTGGAAGCCGTGGCCTTCATGAATAATCCGGGCTAGCCCGCGGCAGCCCACTCTCCGGGTCATACCCTGACCGACGCCCCCTGCCAAACGCGGGCCTGCGCCGCGCCGACCGGCTGTGGAAACGCGTACCAGACCTCCGCCGTATCTCGCGACTGGACCCGCACCTCCTTCACGAGCCGATGGAGCAGATGCTTCCGCTCGGCGTTGCGCTCGGACTCGAACCCGCGCTCGAAGTCGGCGAGCAGGCGCGCCACCTCGTCGAGGTCGAGCGCCGGTAGCGAGAGCCGTTCGCTCTGTCGCGCCAGCACGGCCCGACGATCCATCAGCGCCTCGATCTGGCGTTTGAGACTCTCGACTCGCGACGCGCAGTCGTCGGGCTTCATGGTGCCGTCCTCGAACGCCAGGAAGTACTTCTCGAGCTGCTCCTCGGCGCGGGCGAGGTCCCTCTCGACCTTGCCGGCCTCGGCCTCGATCTCGGGCCGCTCCCTCGCGAGTAGCCGCTGCGCCTCGCGCCAGACGCGCTCGACCATCTCCCTGGTGCGGAACAGATCCTGGAAGCCCGCGATGATCTGCCCCTCGAGTAGGTCCGCCCGAATGTAGTCCATCCGGCAGCCCGACTTGGTGAGCCGGCCATTGCAGGCGTAGTAGGGGGTCTTCCGCCCGTTCCTGATCCCGCTGACGCCGACCATGCTCCTGCCGCATCCGGAACAGTAGATGAGCCCCGTGGCCAGTCGCTCGCTCCCGGTGTGCCACTGGCGACCCTTGAGGTCGTCCGCGCGCGCCCGGAGCACCGCCCCGGCGCGGGCAAAGAGTTCAGCCGAGACGATCGCCTCGTGCGTTCCCTGATGCATCTCCGTCTTCCAGCGAAGCTTGCCGACGTAGACTGGGTTCCGAAGCATGTGCAGCAGACACCGCGCGTCCCATGGCCGGCCCGTCCGCTTCCAGTGCCCGTCGGCGGTCAGCTCATCGCGCAGGGACCTCACCCCGACGGCACCGGTGGCGTAGCGAGCGAAGACGCGCCGTACGATGAACGCCTCGTCCTCGTGGATGACGATCCCCTTCTTATCCTCGCGGATGCGGTAGCCATACGGAACGGTGCCGCCAACCCAGACCCCCGTCTTGGCCTTGCGCTCCATGCCGACGATCGTGCGCTCGATGATGGTCTCGCGCTCGAGTTCTCCGAAGACTCCGAGGAGCTGCATCATCGCGCGACCGGACGGGGAGGCGGTGTCGAAGGACTCGCTCACGCTCCGAAAGGCGACGCCCCACTTGGTGAGGCGCTCGACCATGGGGCCGAGGTCGTTGAGCTTGCGGGAGAGCCGGTCGACACGGAACACGATCAGCTCGTCGAAGCGGCCCGCCTCGGCGTCGGCGAGCATGCGCGTCAGGGCGGGGCGATTGAGGTGCGCGCCGCTCTCGGTGTCGCGGAAGACCTCGACGAGGGTGTAGCCGGCGTCGCCGTAGACGCCCTTGCAGAACGCCTCGAGACGATCGCGCTGGGCATCAAGCGAGTACTTCTGCCTGTCCTCGTCGGTCGAGATCCGGGTGTAGAAGGCGACTCGCATAGCTCATGTCTCCAGATTGAGCAATCTCTCACCGACGCTTTCTCGGGCGTCCCGCGTTGGTGGTCTTACCTCCGTCCGTGGGGTGCCTCAAGTCTGGAATGAGCTTAGGAACCGTCCGTGAAGCCGGGCGAGATCTAGCGGCGCGAGGGCCGCGAGATGGGCCAAAGTTCGGTTCGGCTCCGACGACCAGCTTGTACACCTGCCCAAAATCGCGCGGGAAATTGCGAACGTCAGAAAGCTCGTAGGCGCGCGCCGGGTACGCCTTGTTCCAAGCGACGAGAATCTGCCTCCACGTCTTCCCCCGGTGTCGCCGCTCGGCCACGAAATCGAGCAGATCGAGCCGATCAAGACGAGGTGCCCGATTATCGCGATCGAGAAGCCGCTGCTGATAGTCCCTGTAAACCCGCTTGACGGTGTCTGCCGAGACCCAGGGGAGGATTGAGAGTTGGAGCCGCTCGTGCTCGGGAAGGATCGTTTCGCGGTTTGGCAACTCCCTTCGTATGCGAACGCACTGAGTAGGGGGTGGCGCTCCCGTGAGGACGAATGTGATGGTGTCATCCACCCTCCAAAGGTAGTGGCGCGCTAGGCGGCGGCTCAGTCGTAGGAGCTCGTCGAACACGCTGTCGACCACAACCGAGGGCCCCGACCAATCGGGCGAGTCGGGAACGAGGATCTCGCCCAGGCCGGTTTTCGTCACCCGTGTTACCGCAACTGGCTCGGTCTTGCCGGCCCAACGCACTGTAAACTTGAACACGAGAGTGACGGCCTTACTGGTAATTGGCCCTTCGAATCTGTGTTTCACGGCGTCGTGCCCCACGACCGAAATGTCGAACTTTCGGAACTCACTCAAGCGCAGCACGTAGACGGCGGCTGATTCCCTGAATTGACTCGCCTCAAGCGCGCTGAGGGGCCGGCCCCCGAGGTACACCTCGCGAAAGTTCCGGACTAACGGTTGCGAGGGGACGTCGAGGTCATCGCGATCATTGGCGTCAAATCGCATTGCCAATCGGGCGAGTTCACGGGATAGAACATCGGCCCTGCGCTGTTCTCTGGGGTCGACTCTCGATCCGGCGGACGACTCCGCGCGCTCAGTCTTCCGACGTTCTCGGTACGCCCGCGACCGTTCGCCGCTCTTAAGTCCGTGACGCTCAGGTGGCCGAAGTTCGGGTGCGATCGGCACCTCCCCATTCTTTGGCCCTGTCGAGACTACGGCTTTGGGGGCCCGGCTCCTACCCATGGCGGCGCTCCTTCCTGCGAAAGTGTATCTTCCATGACGCAGTCACACGCATCGGCCCATGGATACTAATTGACGGGCGCATTGCCGCGCAAGTTCTATTGAAGTAGCGAGGCGCGGAGCGGACCGGATGGGACGCGCGGAGCTTGAGTCGCACCCCGATTGCTCGCGTACGCGCGGTCCGGTGCGGGTGGAGCCGGGCGCTCAAGGGCGAGTGGTTCTCCCGAGTGAGCCTGCATTGGGAACTAATGCGGCGATTGGCGTGGGCAGCAGCCTGCGGGGTCGGCGGTCGCTTCTACGATGGGCGTACCACGGGAGGAGGGCGGTGATGGCACACCAGAGCGGCCAGGAGATGCTTCGGCCCGCGGACATCGCCCCGCTGTTGGGCGTCAGTCGGAGTCGTGTGTACCAGCTTCTTAGGCAAGGGCTCTTGCCGTCGACGAAATGCGGTCGCGCGTTTCGGATTCCTCGCGCGGCGTGGGACCAGTGGCTAGCAAACCAGGCTCAGCTGGCCCTTGATGCGGTGCGCGGCGGCGCGGGCCGGGGTAGCGAGACCTAAACCGTGACCCTGCGGATCATCTGGCATTTCAGCCCTCTGAAGATGGGGGCGGAAGAGGAGGTGGTGGAGGAGATCGCCCGGGTGATCGCAGGCGCGATCGGTACGCGAAAGGCTTCGTTAATGCAGATGCCGGAGGAGTGGAGTGTACCCCCAAAAAAGATGCTGCGCACGGCGGCTAGGCCAAGCGCAGCAGAGAGGACAACCAGCAATGAACTGGAAATACTTTCACATGCCCGAGACGGAGACGTCAAGAGCGAGTTCGCCCCTGTCGCATCTCTATCCGGTCCCCGAACCGCTCGACAACGATCTCGAGTGGGAACGGTTTCACCACTTGGACCTTCAGGCGATGCCTTTGCCCGAGCTGAAGATCGCCCATGCGCAGCTCATGATGCGCCTGGCTGCGGAGAGGGATCACCACCCATGGCTCCTGGAGCGCCTGCAGCGCCTCGAGGGGAGGATCGCCCGTGAGCGATAGCCCCGCCCTCCCAAGGGTTTTGCCAGACGGCCGCGTCACGACACCGAGAACCGCTTCGCCGCACTCGGTCGCTGAAGAATGGCAGTCGTCCCGGTCGGTCCCGGTCGGTCCCGGTCGGCAGGGCGGGAGATCGGTGTGAGTCGCGCCTGTGTGACCGTTCTCGCCGACGTAGAAGCCAGGCAGGTTGAGTGGCTGTGGCGGTCTCGGATTCCACTCGGAATGCTCACTGTCCTCGACGGGGACCCCGGCCTCGGCAAGAGCACCGTGTGCCTGGATCTGGCGGCCCGCCTGTCGCGCGGGGACGCCATGCCCGATGGCTCGCCCGGCCCCGGGGCGGCAGGCAGCGTCATTCTCAGCGCCGAGGATGACCCGGCTCGCGTCATCCGCCCGCGCCTCGGTGCGGCCGGCGCCGACCTCACGCTGATCGCGATGGTCAGCGTGAAGGACGGTAAGCTCGAGCGGCCTCCGGAGATCACGGCGGAAGACCTGATCGCCGTGGAAGAGGCGATGAGCCGGGTCGGGGCCAAGCTCGTCATCGTCGATCCCTTGATGGCGTATCTGCCCACCGAGGTGAACTCGAACCGCGATCAGGACGTGCGTCGGGCCCTTGTACATTTGAAGGACCTGGCCGAGCGAACCGGCGCGGCCATTGTGGTGGTACGCCACTTGAACAAGGCGCCCGGTGGTCCCGCGCTCTACAGGGGCGGCGGCAGTATCGGGATTATTGGCGCAGTGCGCTCCGGGCTCCTGCTGGCGGCTGATCCCGACGCGCCTGAAGCCGGCCGTGTCCTGGGGGTCGTGAAGTCGAACCTTGCCCCGATCGCGCCCTCGCTGCGCTTAGTACTGGCGCAAGAGAGCGGATGCGACTTCGCGCGCGTAGTTTGGGGAGCGGCATGCACTCTTTCCGCTGCCCAGCTGCTTGCCGGGGCGGACCAGCCCGAGAGGCACGGCAAACTGGCGGCGGCTGAGGAATTTCTCCGTGACGTCCTGGCGTTGGAGGCCGTGCCCGCCTCGGAGGTCAAGCGCGAGGCCACGGAGTCGGGAATCGCGCCCGCGACCCTGCTCCGCGCCCGACTGAAACTGGGCGTGATCCACGAGAAGGTCGGTGGACCGGGGCAGGCGAATCAACAGTGGCTGTGGCGTCTGCCCTACGGCGTCGGCGAAGGCGGTCAAGCTCTCGGCTCGAAGGTGATCAATACCCGCGCGGGTGATCATCTTCGTATTTCGAAGCGCGTAAGTCACTCCGGCGTGGACGGTTCGCTGAAGGTGATCAACACCGGCGAGGATGATCACCTTCTCGGCTTCGAAACGGTCGACCCGGAGGCAAACGACGCCGACCTCAGGGTGGTCGACCTGGCCGCGTTCCCCCTACGACTTGACGATGGGGACGGTCGTCACCCCCAAGACCCGCTCGCTAGTGAGTCGATTCTGGTGAGCGACGCCGTTCAGAGTGCGGATTCCGCAGACGAGGCTGGCCGGCCAGCAATGTCGAAGGTGATCATTGCTAGCGATCACGATCACCTTCGGGTAAGTGCTCTCGACACACCACATTGTGCCCCCAGCGACGCCGAAGATGATCAACTCGACGTACTTGACCATCTTCGTGTCGTTGAACCGATCAATGACCCGGTGTGCGCGGACCATCTGTGCCCCCTCTGTGACGGCCCGATGATTGAGTGGCCCTTCGGCAGGGTCTGCCGGTCATGCCACCATCTCGTCGCGGGCGGCGACCTCGTTGGGCCAATCTCGGAACCGGCGGTCAAGCTGCATGCCGCGCTGGACGGCGTGTCGTGACTATGGGCCGCTCCAGGCGGACGCCGCCCGTTGCGCACGGCAAACGAAACGGCCCCCGGCGTGAACCGGGGGCCGGTAGCCATAGGAGTGGTCATCTGATGGCGGGCGCCGGGCCTCCTAGGAGTTTCAACACGGCATCCTCGTCGCCGCGTGCCGCCGCCACAGCCACCGCGCGCACGAACCGGCTCGCCTTGCCGCCACCCGCCGCCTTGTGGATCAGCTCGCGCTCGGCCTCGGTCAGCCGGAAGGCGAACACGACGAGCCCTTCCTCGGGCGTCCGTCTTTCGAAGGCAGGTGTCGGTTTTTCGACGGTCGGCGTCGATCCGCCGACACCTCCGGTCGCGGGACCGCCGGACTTCGCCAGCTTCGTCTCGGTGCTCTTCTTGGTCTTCGTCATCGGAATCTCCTGTTCGAGCCGGGCCGACGCCTCGGCTCGGGTTGGTGGTCAGTGCTTCGCGTATCGGTCGGTCTCGCAGCGGTACGCCATCGCGCCCTGGAACACCTTCTGTCCGGGGCCGAGCTCGATCCACATGGGACCGAACGTGACCGTCCGGTCCTCTGCCATTGCCCCGAGGTCCGAGTACGCCCACGGCTTGTACGTGCTCTCGACGCCCATGCACCGCCCGCAGAGCACGCGGCCGTCGTCGTCGATGTACAGGTGGTCGGCCCGCCATGGCTCGAACGCCTTGCCCCGATCGCAGGGGTGGGCTGCAGTTGCTGTCGCCATGTCCTCCTCCTTTCGCGCGGGCACCATGCCCGCCGCAACGACACAACTGCGCTGCGGGCGCGCGACATCAAGGGAAGGGTGACCAAATTCGATGGGAAAGACTCCGTCGCACCGCAAGCTCGCGCTCTGGTCCGCGCTGCCGCCGTATCTGGGCGGCAAGCGGCGACTTTGTCCCCTGATCTTCCGCGAAGTGGATCGAATCGTGCCAAGGCGGCACTGGCCGACGATGACGTTCCTGGACGGGTTCCTGGGGGGTGGCTCGGTCTCGCTTTACGCCAAGGCGCAGGGCTTTCGCGTCGTGGCCACGGACGTGGCACTGCGCTCGATCGCGGTGGGGGATGCGCTCATCGCCAACAGCCGCGTGCGGCTCACCCGCGAGGAGATCCTGAAGCTCGCGCAGGATCCGGGAGGGCAGGCGGCGGCGATCGAGCTTCACTACTCGCCCGGGACGTTCACGCGGGAGCAGTCGCGGTTCTTCGATCGCGCCCTTGCGCTCGCCGACCAGACCGCGGATCCCTCGAAGGCGGCGCTCTACCGTTTGCTCGCCATCCGTGTCGCGCTCCTGGCGCATCCGATGTCCCAGGTCCGGGCGGGGACCATTCACCGACTCACGACCGGCGAATATGAGTCGATCACCGAGTCCTGCCTGACCCACTACGTCGACGGAATGCGGCTCACGCAGCCCGGGCGTCTCTGGGAGCTCGCCCAGCAGATCAACGCCGGCGTGTTCGCGGGCACGGCGACGGTGCTGCGCCAGAGCGTCGTGGAGGCACTCCCGGCGATTCAGGCCGACGTCGCCTACTTCGATCCGCCCTACCCCGGGGTTATGAGCTACGAGAAGGAGTACCGCGTCATCGATGCCATCCTCGAGGGTTCTGTGCGGCCCACGAGCCCATTCACCGCGAAGGACGGCGCCTCGATGATCGATGGGCTCCTCGAGCGGGCGCAGCACGTTCCCGTCTGGCTATTGAGTCTCGGGAACGCGGTCGTGGGCATCGACGAACTGGAATCGAAGATGGCGCGCTTCGGCCGGCGGACCAAGGCGATCGAGATTGCCTACCAGCACATCCCGGCCGTTGCGACCGCGGAGAAGAAGGCCACGAACAAGGAGTTCCTGGTCGTGGGGTGGGACGAGGGTGCACTCGAGCGCCTGCGCGAGAAGGTGGCTGTGAGCGCCAGAGTCGCCGCCAGGGACCGTCGCGGTGAGGGGGACGACCCGGACGCCGTCGGCACGGAGGCCCAAGGCACTTTGAATGGTGGGGGGAGGACCGCGATATGAGTGAACCATGGAGGAACGTTTCTTCGGGGGCAGAACGAAATCAAGCCACGCCCGCTCTGCCGGAGGAGATCACGGATAAGCCGCGCGCACGCATGGACACGAGGGTCATGCCGATCGAGCATCTCGTGCCGCACCCGCTCAATGCGAACGTCCTCCCCGACGACCTGCGGGAGAAGCTCGCAGCCCACATCCGTTCGACGGGGCGGTATCCGCATTTAATCGTTCGTCCGCATCCGAGCGAGCCCGGCAAGTTCCAGATCCTCGACGGGCACCATCGGCTGCTGGTGCTGAAGGAACTCG
>JBDTYW010000069.1:0-8020 GCA_040005445.1 Candidatus Eiseniibacteriota bacterium | reverse complement strand
AGGTGGGCGAGCGTGCCGCCCCGGAGCGTGAGCCGCACGCGCTCGGGGCCGCCCGCGCCGTCGGCGTCCGCCGCCGCCTCGAAGCCGCGCAGCGCGATCACGATCGTGGAGTCGTCGGCCCAGGCGTAAGTTCCGGGCTGGTCGGGCGACGTTCCGACCAGGCCCGCCTCCTCGGCGTCGCCGGCCTCGACCTCGCGATAGTCGCGGGCTTCGAGGTGGCGCCCGAGATAGGCGCGGGGCAGCGCTCGTCCCGGCGTGAACGCGAGGCCGTCGGCATAGACGAGCGAGGGGAACGCCCACGACGGCCCGGTGGCGTGGCGCTCGCGCAGGGCGGTGACGCGCGCGGAGAAGATCCCGAGGCCGATGCCGAACGCGATCAGCGCCCCGAGGCCGACACCCGCGAGCACGAGTCTGCGGCGGCCCGCAGCTCTCAGGGGGGCCTTGAGTCGCGCGGCCCACGTGCCGATCACGGGGAGGCGCGGCGAGGCCGCCCCCGTCTCCTGGCGGGTTTCGGGGGGCGACTCGGGCGGGGGGATGGCCCCCGGAGGACCTGCTTGACCATGTCCGGACACGGCGGCTAGAATACCGCTTCCGAGTGGCCGAAGTCTCCGCCACTACAAGATTTGGCCGGTTCCGGGGCTTTCGCACCTGCCCCCGGTCCCTCCGGCCTGCCAGACGTTCCTGAGTAGCTCAATGGCAGAGCATCCGGCTGTTAACCGGAGGGTTGTAGGTTCGAGTCCTACCTCAGGAGCCAAATGTGGCTGTGTGCGGTCTGAGCCTCCCTTGCCTTCGGGTGGGGGAGGTTTTTGCGTTTTGGGGGGCGCTTGGTCGGTCGGGTCTGCCCTGGCAGCCTCGAGAAGACGCCGACAACTCAGGCAGCGTAGGCAAACCGTCTACGGAATCGGGGCAAGCTCACAGGGACAGGAGAATAGCCAAAGGCGCGTGAAGGCACAATCGCGGCATCGGGGACCGAGTCGAGCCGCTCGATGGGCTGGGTGCGGCGGGAGTCACTAGCGTAGACACACAATCGGCGGGAGCGAACACCTTCTACCTCCTCGGACACTTCATTCGCCGTGGCCAGACCTTCGTCTACGACATGCAGCTCACGCTCGCGTACTTCCCGACGGCCTACGGCACGGTGACGCCCACCGTGGCGCAGAGAGCGGCGGCACCCGCGCCCGGCGGTGGGCTCGCAGGCGCGACAGCGGCGGCTCCGTGGGACGCCGCCGCCGCAGCGTCTTCGGCATGTTTTTCAGGGACCCCACGAGGGTCTCGCTTGCAGAGTGACGATGCGCACGCCAGTTCTTCTTGTCCTTGCGCTCCTTGTGGGCGGGTGCACGGGGACCAGCGACCGTCGCCCGTCGTCCCCCATTGGTCGGCTCGTGGCGAAGACCTGCGGCTCGGCGGCCACAGGGCGGGGAGTTATCGCCGATCGATTCTGGGTCGCAAACGCGACCACGGACGGCGATGCGGCCGCGGGCGCAAGGACCTGCTCGGGCACATATTCAGGGACGGTGGCCGATCAACTTTCGGCTGCTTAGATGCGGGGAGGGGTATTGGACCCCGATTCCTCGCCCGAATCGCTATTCCAACGATCTGGGCGTATTTCCGCATTGACCTGCACACGCAGGTGTGAAAATATTTCGCGCACTATCACGACACCACGCGCCAGAGCCTGACTGCTGCATGACTTGCGCGAGATCACCTTCACTCGATCCTCCGAGGTGGCCGATGCAAGCCCGTCTTCCTGCTCTGCGCATATCCCTGCTCGCTTGCACCGTCCTCTCGAGCCTCTGGCTCGCTGCATCGTCGGCATTCGCTCTCGGGGTGCCCGCCTTGCTCGTTGACATCAACCCGGGCGCTGCGGCGGGCACGCCGGTCTCGTTGATCCCCGCGGGCTCCAAGCTGGTGTTCTTCGCGAACGATGGCGTCACGGGTACCGAGCCCTGGGTGAGCGACGGCACCGCCGGTGGGACATCCCTGCTTATGGACATCTGGCCGGGCGCCAGTGGCGGGTTCAATCCGGGCTGCGTGGAATGCAACGCGGTCAGCGGCGGCCCCGGCGTCGTGTTCTTCTCGGCCAGCGACGGCTCGGGCGGCTCGAAGCTGTGGAAGACCGACGGCACGCCTGCCGGCACCGTGAACGTGTACGCGGCCGGCACGGCCTTTGGGCTCACGCGCTCGGGCAACTATGTGTACTTCGCGAGCAATGACGCCCTTCTGCACAAGAGTGATGGCACGGCGGCGGGCACGACGACCGTGAGCCCCAGCATCCTCCCGACAGGCTCGAACATGACGGACGTGAACGGGGACCTGTACTTCCCGGGGACGGATGGTTTTTCGGGCGTCGAGCTCTACCGCACCGATGGAACTGCGGGCGGGACCAGCAAGGTCATCGACCTCAGCACGGGCAATGACCAAACCTATTTCGCCAACCTCACGAATATCCGCGGCACGCTCTACTTCCTGGCGAGCGGCAGCACGCAACACGGCCTCTTCATGACGAATGGTCCAGGCACGACCGTATTCCTGAAGAATATCGATATGCAGGGCGGCCCCACGATCGACCCGAGGCAGATCGTGGACTTGAACGGCACCACGCTCTTCATCGGGAGCGACGCGACGAACGGCGTGGAGCTCTGGAAGACCGACGGAACGCCCGCGGGCACCGTGCTGGTGAAGGACATCTATCCGGGCGACGGCGGCGGGTTGGTGGGTTCGTACCTTGTCGTGATGGGCAACCTTGTCTACTTCAAGGCCGCCGATGACACGCACGGCTACGAACTCTGGAAGAGCGATGGCACCGCGGCGGGCACGGTCATGGTGAAGGACATCAACGTCGGCCTCTCCGGCTCGTCGCCAGTTGAGCTCGCGAACATCGACGGGACCTTGTTCTTCCGCGCGACGGTAAACTTTTCCGACCAGCCATGGACGAGCGACGGCACCACGGCCGGCACGACCAAGCTCGCAACGATCTACTCGGGGAACAACTCCGCCGCGGCATCGTTCACGCGTGCCGGCGGCACCATCTTCTTCGCCGCGAACGACGGCTCGCATGGTCTGGAACTCTGGTCGCTCGCGAGTCCGTTGGTCGGCGTCGGTGGTGGCGCGCCGCCCATGGATGGACGAGTGGCGCTCGCGCGCAATGCGCCGAACCCGGTGACCGCGCGGACGCAGATCGAGTATTCGCTGGCGACCGAACAGCGCGCCGTCCTGCGGCTCTTCGATGCGCAAGGCCGGTTGGTGCGCACACTGCTGGACGGCTTCGAGCCGGCGGGGACGCATCGGGTGAGCGTGGACGCGGCGGGCTTGAGCGGCGGCGTGTACTTCTATCAGCTCGAAGCCGGCGGCATCTCGCGGCAGCGAAAGATGGTCGTTCTGGGCCGATAGAGGCGAGTGAACGAGCCCCAGCTGCCTGAAGTATTCGGCAACTGTTGACTGGTGCGTGCCGTTACTTCGATGAGCAGTGTGCTCGGCAAGACCAGGCGGGAAGACCCGCGAGCGACGATGGCGGACATTCATGCCGGCTCGCTCGTCGTGGACCAGACCAAGTCGGGCGAGGTCCGCCGGGTTCCGATTTCGCCGCAGCTCCAGGCTGAGTTGCGGACCCGCATCGGAAAGCTCTCGCTGCTGACGTGCGCTGACGGGTTTGCCCAGCAGGTTCGCCAGCGGACGAGGATCAAGGGCTTCCAAGCCCATCAAGCTCAGGGACAGGATCGCGTGCCGCTGGCTGGAGGCTGGAGGTTCATTCGCCGCCCTGCAGGAAATCCTCGGCCACGCCTCGATCGTGACAACCCAGCGGTACGGCCGTCTCGGCGAGGCGCACGTTCAGGCCGAGGCCGAGAGGATTCAGGGACGATTGGTCACACCCGCCTTGCGCCAGACCCGCTAAGTCGTGTAAAAACGTATGCGGAGAGGTGCGAGAGTGGTTGAATCGGGCGGTCTCGAAATCGCGGGTCGCCCGAAATCGCAGTCTCACTGCCACCATCGGTAAGTGACGTCGCTGCTTCACAAGTCCATGAGCCCCCTAGCCTTAACGGCTGGGGGGCTTCGTGTCTCCGCCGAGTCAAGGGAGCGCTCGGGAGCACATTGGAGCATGAATTGCGTAGCCAAGTTGTAGCCACATACATGGCTACGGAGGTATATGCTTATGAACGCAATGAGAAGGCTTTCGATCCTGTTTGCACTCCTTCTGCTCATTCCGGTGGCGCCTCACGCGGCCTTTGCCGCCGGCCGTGGCTTCTTGCTCAATCCGACTCCGAATCCGGTGACCGAAGCTCCGGTCCGCAAAATCAACCCCTCGGGTGTGCCCGAAGACTGCTCACTGATCGGCTTCGAGGGCGTCGGCAACACCAACCCGGTCGGCACCTACGTCGGCCCGGTCACGGTGACCTTTGGCACGTCCTGGCTCGGTGTGGTCGATTTCGACGCCGGCGGCGTGGGAAACTTCGCGAACGAGCCCAGCCCGTCGACGGCCGCGTCCTTCCTGGACCAGAACGACATCGGCATCACGCTCTCGCCGCCCGTCCGATTCGTGCAGTTCCAGTACACGGCGGCCGCGCAGTCGCTCCCGGTCACGGTCTATGCGTACGACAGCTCGAACAACCTGATCGACACGGCTTCGGGGAACGTAATCGGAACCAGCTACGACGGCGCGAACTGCACCGGAGATCCGAACGGCGAGTGCTGTCTCTGGGATGTCGTCAGCCTGATCTCGGCGACGGACAACATCGCGAGCGTCAAGATCACAGGGGCGGTGTCGAATTACTTCGGCATCGACAATTTGTATTTCTGCACCAGCACGACGCCGACGCGCCCCACGACCTGGGGTCAGCTCAAGTCCTCGTACAGGTAGCAGCGACTGTCGTCGTTGGAGCAGAGAAGACCGGCTCCGGAGCTCGATCCGAGTTCCGGAGCCAATTGCCATGGTCGCGAACCGGGTTGCCGAGGGGCGGCCCGGTTTCGTTTCTTGAGTTTCAGGTGCGCGTCTTCGGCCCCGAAACGGGCAGGCGGAATGCACGCCCAATCTGTCATAGAGACGCAGGGCAACAGCCAGCTGTGATTACTGTGTCTTAAGGAATGGAGCTTCCGGAAATCCCGGGGCGGTTCACTCTTGCGATTGGTCTCCGACCGATCCCGCGGAACCGACGTTCAGCCCCCGAGCTACGGGAAGCGAAGTCTGGATCGCGGCGCCGGGCGGGGCAATCCCCTGCTCGCTCCGGCCGCCCGGATACGCGAACGCACCCGAGTTCGCCGGTCGTGAGCATCCCGCGGTCTCCCCGGTAGAGCCACGTGCGCCCAGGGTCGCCCTCGAATCGTCCGGGGCTCCATACGGCGGGTCGCCTTAGCCCGACCGGGCGGGTCGCATTTCCCGAAGATCGAGGCACGGGCGTGGAATTGTCCGATTCTTCAACCCCTTCGTCCGGTTTGGGAGCACAATACCGAGTCTTCTCTCGCAACCGCTTGGATTGGAGGCCTCGGGCACTCCCCCATTGAAGCAGGAATCGCCCTCGCCGGCGTGTCGGATCGGCGTGGTGCGCGCCTCTTTGCGTCTTCCACGCAGGTACCCACGGAGATCCCCATGCGGTTGGTATCGCTTTCGCACCTCGCGCTGGCTTTCGCGCTCACGTTCGCGCCGGCCCGCGTCCTGTCGGCCGAGTACCATTGGAACGCGGTCGTGTCCGCGGGTTGGAGCGCCCCCGGAAGCTGGACTCCCGCGCGCGTAACCCCGCTCGCCACCGATCGGCTGGTGTTCGATGGAGGAGGCGTGAGCGCCGTCACGGGAGTCCCCGTGGCAACGATCGGCCAGATGGACGTCTCGAACGGAACGCAGATCACGTTCAGCCCGAGCGTCTCGGGAAATGCGATCACGATCGGCGGCGACACCGGCACCGATGTCACGATCGCGGCGGGCTCCAGCCTGAACCTGGCCGGGACGAATACCATTTCGATCAACCTGGCGGCCGGAGCGACCGCCTCGGTCGCCGGCACGCTGACGGCCGCCGGAGGGCCGCACCGCTTCAGTGCCCGCGATGCCGACGCGATCCAGATCCTCGCGGGCGGCAAGGCGAAGACGCTCACCGGGTTCGGGGGCAGTCTGTTCGGTCCGGGCTCGGGTTTCAACACGCCGAACTCGGTGCGGTTCCAGTCCGGCTCCGTGTTCGCCCAGGGTGCAGGCTCAAACCCGTTCGGGCTCAGCCAGCCGGCGTCAATCGTCATGTTCGATCACGGGAGCCTGTATCAGGTGAACCCGGCGGTGGACCTTTCGCTCTCGGGTCGCACGCTGGCGAATCTCGAATACAACGGGAGCGGGACCTCGAACACGACCGGCTCCGCGGATTGCACGATCGACAGCATCGTCGTGAACTCGGGAACGCTCAACCTGGCCATGACCTCCACCGTGTCCATTCGTGGCTCGATCCGGGTACGCTCCAACGGGGTGCTCAACCTGGGTCCCACGAGCGGCAGCGTCACCTACCGGCTGAATGGCGTCGCCACCCAGGTCTTGGCGGACTCTTCGACTGTCCCTTCTGGAAGCTTCTATCCCGCCGGACTCGTCCTGACTCCCGCGGTAACGGTCGTCGTGGACAACCCCGCTGGGGTCACATTGGATCCGAAGCTCTGGCGACTCTTCGTGCCCGGGACACTCCAGTTCGCAAGCGGAGTCATGAGCACTCCCGGCTACTCCGCAGTCAGGCTCGGCACGACCGGGTCGATCACCGGAGCCTCGGCTGGAACAGGATGGGTGAGCGGACTCGTCGAATTCGAACTCCTGCCGAGTGCCCCAAGCCGAACGCTCCCGACGGGCACGGCGACGGAATTTGCCCCGATTGACCTCATGTTTCACGCGGTCACGGATACGGTCCTGGTGCTCGGTGGGACGTTCGTGGAAGGACCCGAGACCCCGAACTACTTCGATGGCAGCCAACTCGACACGCTCAAGAACGTCAATCTGGCCTATGCCCTCCTGATCCCGGACTCGACGGCGTGGGGATCCTTCGACGCGGTCCTGCACTTCAACGCGGCGGATATCGACGCGGGTGCGGATCCGAACCAATTTGTCGCCCGATCGCGCTTCATTGGCTACGCGGGGGCGCCACTGACCTGGCGGTCGGCCGTCACGACAACTCGGACGCCGACAACCATCGATGCCATCGGAGTGACGCGCGCCCGGCCCAGCGACTATTCCTTCGCCTTCGCAGTCGGAGTGCCCACGCAGGTTCACATCTCGGCCCTCGACGTCTCCCGGGCCGAAGACACCGGTGCAATGCCGTTCCGAATCAAGCTGTCGGAGCCTTCGGTCGACGCGGTCAGCATGCACTATCAGACCGCCGATGGCTCCGCCCTGGCGGGTGCGGATTACACGGCCACCAGCGGCAATTTCGTGCTCGCTCCCGGAGCTACGGAATACGTCGTCACCGTGCCGATCGTGGTCGACAGTGTCCCGGAGCCGGACGAGACGTTCTCGCTCGTGTTGTCGAACCCGATGAACGCGGTGATCGACAAGGGGACGGCGATCGGGACAATCCTCGACGACGACGATGTCACGCCCCCCGTGGCGCAGGTCCTCTACCCGAACGGCGGCGAGACGATCATCGAGGGATCGATCGTGAACCTGCTCTGGTCCGCGACGGATAACGTGGTCGTCGTCGGGGTGAACCTGTCGTACTCGGTCGACGACGGCGCGAACTACACGCCGATTGCGAGCGCCCTGGCGAACACGGGGAGCTACGCCTGGACGGTTCCGACCGGGCTCACGCACCTCGCGCGGCTCAAGGTCGTCGCGTCGGATCAGCATGCGCTCACCGGCCAGGATGTGAGCGACGCGGCGTGGTCAATCTGGGGAGTGAATGCGGTCGCGCCGGTGCTCCCCACGGCGTTCGCGTTCGACGTTGCTTCCGGCAATCCCTCGCTCGTCGGCACCCGCCTGCGCTATGCGCTCCCGCAGGAGCAGCACGTGCGCTTGACGATGCTCGACGCGCGGGGCCGGCTGGTCGCGACCCTCGTGGACGGGCTCGAA
>JBDTYW010000068.1:0-8049 GCA_040005445.1 Candidatus Eiseniibacteriota bacterium | reverse complement strand
CCGCGATGGAGTTCGTGCTCGAGGGCCTGCACCAGCACTCGATCCTCTCGCGCGAGCGCGTGGACGGCGGCGGCGTGGCCTACAGGGATATGCTGAAGTCGATGTTCTCGGGGTTCAGCTCGCGGGACGAGGACAACTGACGTGAAGTTTCGCTACGGAGCCTGGAGAGGCGGGCCGGACCCCGAGTTTCTCAAGGCCCTGCTCAACCTCTATAACCAGTTGCTGCTCCAGACCAACGGCGATGTCGACCGCGCGCTCGAAGCCCTCGAGCAGATCGGCGAGCAGTACGGCTTCTTCGACGGCAAGTTCGATCTCGAGGCGTTCAAGAAGTGGCTCAAGGAGAACGACGCGATCAAGGAGGTCGCGCCCGGGGAGCACCGCCTGACCGGCAAGGGCGAGCGCGCGATCCGCCAGGACGCGTTGACCGAGATCTTCGGGCAGCTGCGCAAGTCCGCCGGCGGGGACCACCGCGTGCCGCAGCCCGGCGTCGGCGTGGACCGCCTGTCGGAGACGCGGCCGTTCGCGTTCGGCGACGCCACCACCGACCTCGACGCGATCGCCACGATCGGCAACGCGATCCGCCGGAACGGTGCGGACGACATCGAGATCGGCGAGGAGGACCTCGAGGTCTACGAGACCGAGCACCTCACCGCGTGCGCCACCGTGCTGCTGCTCGACGTCTCGCACTCGATGATCCTCTACGGCGAGGACCGCATCACGCCCGCGAAGAAGGTCGCGCTCGCGCTCACCGAACTGATCACCACGCGCTACCCGAAGGACGAGCTCTACGTGGTGCTGTTCGGCGACGACGCGAAGGAAGTACCGCTCCACCGCCTGCCCTACGTCGGCGTCGGCCCGTATCACACGAACACGAAGGCCGGACTCAGGCTCGCGCAGCAGATCCTGACGCGCCGCAAGGTGGCGAACCGGCAGATCGTGATGATCACCGACGGCAAGCCCTCGGCAATCTGGGAGGGCGGGCGGCTCTACAAGAACCCGTTCGGCCTCGACCCCAAGATCGTCAACAAGACGCTCGACGAGGCCACCTCGTGCCGGCGCAAGGGCATCGCGATCACGACCTTCATGGTGACCGACGACCATCACCTGCAGGAGTTCGTGGAGCGCTTCACCCAGCTCAACCACGGGCGCGCGTACTTCGCGGACCTCGAGAACCTCGGCAGCTACGTGCTCAAGGATTTCGTGCGGAACCGGCGGAAGCGGGTGCGCTGAGCCGGACCGCGGGCGCAAACAGCGATTGCGCCATGTATGTGGTGCGCTCGTCGTAGAGGCCCCGACCGCCCTCCCTGTTCCAAAGAAAGACGCTCGCCGTGCCGGAAGAGACCCCCCTCCACCCGGGAAGAAAGTCTGCCGGGACCAGGCTGAGCGCCGTGTAGCGAGGACGTGTCTCGCGCCGCACGAAGCAGAGGCCCGGGTCCTCGGAGCCGCGAAGGACGAGCGAATCGACGTAGCCCTCGGCCGGAGCGCCCCGCCCGTTGATCGGCGCATGGATCCAGGGCGACGCCGCCCACTCCTGGGGATCGAAGCGAATCGATCGCCCGTGGGCGGCGCGAATCACGATCGCCGTGTCCGGCCGGGTTCGAAGAGAGATCGCGACGTCGTACGCCGAATCCACCGGGACGACGCTGCGAATGGCCAGGTCGAGGTGGATGGGCTTGCCCTCGACGGGGCACGGGTATGCATGCCAGTCCCAGCCTGCGTCTTCGTGGTCCGGATCGAGTCGCAGCATGGGGATCATCAGCAAGCTGTCCGAGGAAAGATCATTCGAGGATCCTAGGTACTCCGCGGCCGTCGCCTCAATCCGCGCATCGTCTTCCAGCCGCGTCCGAAATGCGAATCGTCCGAGCGTGTCGGTCAGCGTCTCGATTCGAAGATTGGAGGATTGCCATGGGATGACCGTAGGATTCCACATTCCGGCCCAGGTCGAGAGCTCGATTCGGGCGCCGGCAACCGGACGGTGCGATTCGTAGTCGACCACCGTGCCGCGAATCTCGTGAATGCGCACTTCCTGCTTCGCCTTCGCCACGAGGGCGCCTCCGAGCGGGTGAATCAGGGGCTCCCACAGGTAGAGGATTGCGCCGAGCGCGACCAGGATCAGCATCCACCCGACCGGGTCCCGCAGCGGGCCGCGCGGGGGAGCGCTCCGAGCCATTCGGCGGGGGATCCGCACAGGCTCGGTCATCGTGGCTCCGCTCCCACGGGCAGGAACTCCACCACCACCGGATCATGATCCGACGGCGGCTTGCCGCCGACCCGGGGTGTCAGCACGCGCGCCCGTTCCACCCGCATCGCCCCCGCGTACAGCACGTGATCGAGGCGCAGCGGTGCGAATCCCGGCGCGAGATTCCACTGGAACGTCATCTCCGGGCCCTCGCGCAGCGCGGCGTCCTCCCACGCGAGCCGCAGCGACCCGCGCGGCGCGACCAGCCGCCGCACGATGCCCGCTTCCGCCACGGCATTGAAGTCGCCGAGCAGGAAAACGGGCGCGTCCGTTGTCGGCCGTTCGCGGGCGATCAACTCGAGGACGACGCGCGCTGTGCCCGCGTAGTGCCAGGGCGCATGCCCGAAGTGCGCGTTGACAACCAGAAACTCCGAGTCGTCGGCGAGCTTCGTGAACCGCGCCCAGTGCACGACGCGGGGCTCGAACTGGAGTGGGAACAGGCTGCCGGGACGGAGCGGCGTGTTGGAGAGCCACGCGCTGCCTTCGGCCGTGGGCCGCACGCGCGAGGGTTGGTAGAGGATCGGGCAGAACTCGCCCGGCCGCCGGAACGGACCGCGATAGCGGACGAGCGCGAACAATCCGAGCGGCGCGAGCACGCCGAACGCGAACAGCAGCGCGTGCATGCACCAGAGCCAGGGCGCCCACGGTGGCGCCCCGAAGGCCCGGTAGAGCCCAGCCCATGCCGCGAGCGCGACCGGCGCGATGAACAGGATCTCGCGCGGGTGGCGCGACACGCCCGACGCCTCGCCGATCCGCGCCTCGTACCCTGGGACCCCCGTGCGCGCGAACTCGATCTGCTCCGGGGCGATCTCTTGCAGGCAGACGATGTCGGCATCGGCGTCGACGATCGTCTCGCGCACGACCGGACCCCGCGTCTCCCAGCCGCCGAGCGGGCTCGTCGCCGAGGCATACAGCACGTTCCAGGTCATCAGGCGGAGGGATGCGCCGGCCACGCCGGGATCAGTCCCTTTGCTGCTTCGCGTCGCCGACCTTGATGAACATGCTGAACACGAAGCCGAGCAGCGACATCACGATCGAGCCGAATAGCGCCGCCCAGAAACCGCTCACGGTGAAACCCGGGACGAAATAGGCCGCGAGGCCGAACGTGATCGCGTTGATCACAAGCACGAACAGCCCGAGCGTGAGGATCGTCAGCGGCAGCGTGAAGAAGATCAGGATCGGGCGCACGATCGCATTGACCAGTCCGAGCACGAGCGCAGCGATGAACAGCGTGGTGAAGCTGCTCACCGCGATCCCGGGCACGATGCGGGTCGTGAGGACCAGCGCGAGCGCCGAGAGCAGCCAGCGCAGCAAGAGACCGAGCATGGTACTCCCTCCGTGGGGTCTTTCGCCGCACCGAGGGGCGCGATGCCTCGTCGGTGGGGGACGAACCGGTCGCGATCCTACCACCGCGATTGGCGTGGGGTTGACGTGGATTTTGGGCCCCGGGCCGGGCGCCGCCGGGGCCCCAGTTGAGAATCAGTCTCAATTCGGGTAGGCTTCGAACGAAGCCCGCCCCCCGCATCCCGCGGCCCACACCGGAGCGGCTCCCGAGGTCCTGGATTTCATGCTCGAAGCATTGGTGATCGTGCTGCGCGAGGGTGTCGAAGCCGCCCTCGTCCTCGCCATCGTGTTGGCTTACCTCAAGAAATCGGGTCGCGCCGCCCTTACTCCGTGGGTCTACGCCGGGGTCGGCCTCGCCCTCCTCGGGTCGGTCGCCGGCGCGTTCACGCTCAACCGCCTCCACCTCGACTCCGAAGCGATCGAAGGCCCGCTGATGCTCGTCGGCGCGGTGTTCGTCATCACGCTCGTATGGTGGATGAACCGCTCGGCAAAGGGACTCAAGAAAGAGATCGAAGCGAAGATGGAAGTCGCCGCGGCCCGTGAAGCCGGGGCGGGCTGGGGCGTGCTCGCGTTCGCGACGTTCATGATCCTGCGCGAGGGCATCGAGACCGTCCTGTTCCTCGCCGCCGCGTCGTTCTCCTCGAAGGGACTCGCCCAGGTGACCGGGGCCGGCCTCGGCCTTGGCCTCGCGGTGGCGTTCGCGTTCTTCCTGATCCGCGGCAGCCTGCGCGTCGACATCGGGCGCTTCTTTCGCATCACCACGATCGTGCTCTACGTGCTCGCGTTCCAGCTCATCGTCGGCGGCTTCCACGAACTCGCCGAGAGCGGTGTCGTGCCCTCGACCAAGTTTCTGATGTCCCTCGTCGGTCCGATCGTGCGCCACGACACGTACGTGTTCCTGGCCGCGCTCGTGCTTGCGGTCGGGCTCGTCGGTCTGGGCGGGCGCCGGGCCGCGCCTTCCGCTGCCTCGCCCGGCGACGCGCCGGCCGACACGGCCGCCTCGCGTCGCCTCGCCCTCGCCGAGGCCCGCCGCCGGCGCTGGACGCAGGCCGGCGCGATTGCCACCGGCGTCGCCGTTGTCGGCGTGCTGGTCGGCGGCGTCGTGCTCCAGCCCGGCCCGCCGCCGCGCGCGCAGGCTCAGGTCGTCTCGCCCGACGCGCAGGGCGGCATCGACCTCACCCTGTCGAGCGTGAACGACGGGCGGATTCACTTCTTTGAGATCGCCGATCCGGGGGCGCCCGGCGCGATGCTGCGCTTCTTCGCGATCCAGAAACCCGACGGCCGGGTGCAGGCCTGCATGGACGCGTGCGAGATCTGCGGCGACCTCGGCTACTACCAGGACGCGGGCGGCCTCAACTGCCGCAACTGCGGCGCGCCGATCAACCTCCCGACGCTCGGGCAGACCGGCGGCTGTAACCCGATCCCGATCGCCTCGAAGGTCGTGGGCGACCGGCTCGTGGTCGACGCGACCTCGATCTACGGCCAGCGCGTGCTCGCGAAGGGCAAGCGCTGACCATGTTCCTGCGCGCACTCACGAAGTCGATCGCGAATCGCCCGCAGCGCTTTGCCGTCGCCGTACTCGCGGTGGCGATGGGCGTCGGCATGGCGACCGCGTTGGCGAGCGTCTCGCTCGTGCTCGGCGATCGCCTCGGCCGCACCGTGCGCCAGTACGGCGCAAACATCATCCTGCTGCCGAGGGGCGCGGACATGCCGCTCGTGGTTGCGGGGGCGGATCTCTCGAGCGCGGTGAACGCGGGTGCGATCCCCGACTCGGCGCTCGGCGCGCTGCGGCGCTTTCGCTGGCGCAACAACATGCTCGCGCTCGCGCCGCAGGCGTACGCGCTCGGCGTCTCGGGCACGGTGCGCGTGCCGCTGGTCGGCACGTGGTTTTCGCATCCGGCCCCCGGGGGCGGAGCGTCGGTCGACGGCATGACGCCGCTTGCGCCCTGGTGGAAGGTGACCGGCCGCACGCCCGCGGAGGACGACGCCGAGGTGCTGCTCGGCCACGCACTCGCGCGGCGCCTCGGCCTCGCTCCCGGCGGGGCGATCGCGCTGACGATCGACGGCCGGCGGCACGAGCTGGCCGTCGTCGGCGTCCTCGACGCCGGCGGCCTCGAGGACGACCAGGCATACGTCCCGCTGGCCTGGCTCCAGCAGGCGACCGGTCGCGCAGGCCAGGTGGATCGCGTGCTCGTCTCGGCGCTGGTCGTGCCCGGCGAGGCGCCGCCGATGCCCGACCCGGGCCGGGACCTGGCCGGCTACGAGCGCTGGATCTGCCGCCCATTCGCCGCGTCGGTGTCGCACGAGATCGAGAGTGCCCTGCCCGGCGTGACCGCGCGCCCGGTGGCGCAACTGGTGCGCGGCGAGGGCCGCCTCGTCGGGCGCATGAACCTGCTCATGCTGCTGCTCACCGGCGCCGCGCTCGCGGCCGCGGTGCTCGGCGTGATGAGCACCATGGTCGCCTCGGTCGTGGACCGCACGCCGGAGATCGCGCTCCTGCGCGCGCTCGGGGCGTCCACGCCGGCGGTCCACCGCCTGTTCCTCGCGGAGGCGCTCGTGGTCGCGCTCGTCGGCGGATTGCTGGGCGTGGCGATCGGCTTCGGGCTGGCGCAGGTGATCGGCCGCGGCACGTTCGGCACCGCGGTCGAGATGCACCCGTTGCTCGTGCCCGCCGGCCTCGCGCTCGCGACCGCGGTCGGCCTGCTCGGCGCCGGGCTGCCGCTGCGGCGCACGGCGGCGATCGATCCGGCACACGCGCTGCGGGCGGGCGCATGACGCGCTTCCCCATGTTCGCTGCGATCCTCCGCGGATCCCTGCTCGAGCGGCGCGGCCGCGTCCTGCTGGCGGTCGCCGCGATCGCGATCGGCACGTCGGTCGCGGCCGCGCTGCTGCTGGTCTCGCGCGACGTGGGCTCGAAGGTCGCGAAGGAGCTGCGCGTCTACGGCCCGAACGCGATGCTCGCTCCCTCCGCGGGCGCACAGGCGATGGGCGCGCGCGACCTCGCGCTCGCCGGGATCGGCCGCGGCGATGCGCTCGGAGAGCCGGCGCGGCAATGGCTCACGGCCGAGCGCGCGGCCGGGCGCATCTCCTCGTTCGTCACGTTGCGCTATGGCGTCGCGCGCCACGGCGACCGGGCGATTCCGCTGGCGGCGACCGATCCCGGGGACTTGCGGGCGCTCTATCCAGGCTGGAAGTTCGTCGGCCCGGCCGATGCCGACGCTGTCCTCGGCGTCGACGCGGCGAAGCTTCTGGGTGCGGTGCCCGGCGGCGCGATCTCGCTCGACGTCGCCGATGGGGCGGGGACACGGTCCGTCCGGTTCTCGCGCGTGGCGATCGTCTCGACCGGCGGGGGCGAGGACCGGGTCGCGTTCGTCTCACGCACGCGGCTCGCGGCCGAGGCCGGACAGAATGCGGCGCCGTTCGCGCTCGCGCTCGCGCGCGTCGAGGGATCCTCGAACGCCGTCCTCGCCTACGCGGACCGGCCGTTGCCGCCCGGGATCGGTGCCGGCGTGTCGTTGCGGGCGATCCGGCAGCTCTCCGCCGCCGACGGCGACGTGCTCGCCCGCCTCAAGCGCCTCTTGCTCACCGTCACCGCGGTCGCACTGCTCGCGGCCGTCCTGTGCGCCATGTCCACGCTCGCCGACCTCGTGCTCGAGCGCACGCGCGAAGTCGCGCTCCTGCGCTCGCTCGGCGCCGCGCGCGGCGACGTGCTGCTCCTGTTCGCGACCGAGGCGGTGGTGATCGGCATGCTCGGCGGCATCGTCGGACTCGCGATTGGCATCGTGGCCGCGCAGGCGATCGGCCGCGGCGTGTTCGGCACCGCGATCGCGGTCGCCGCGGGCGCGATCCCGGCGACGCTTCTGCTCGGCGTGCTCACGGCGCTGGTCGCGTCGGTCGGGCCGGTGCAGCGCGCGCTTGCAATCGAGCCCGCGCAGACCCTGAGGGGCGAATGAGTCCCGAGTCCTTCGAGGCCGCGCTCGCGCACGGCGCCCGCGTGTCGATCCAGGGCGTCTCGCGCATCTACGGCGTGCAGCGCGCGCTCGATCGGCTGGATCTCACGATCCCGTCGGGCGAGTGGCTCGCGATCATGGGGCCGTCAGGATCGGGCAAGACCACGCTCCTGAACCTGCTCGGGGGCCTCGATCACCCGGACGAGGGCGTGATCCAGGTCGACGACCTCGACCTCGCGCGGCTCGACGATTCGGCACGCACGCGCTTCCGGCGCGAGACCGTCGGGCTCGTATTCCAGCAATTTCACCTGCTGCCGTACCTCGATGCGCTCGAAAACGTGATGGTCGCGCAGCACTACCATTCAATGGCGGATCCGGTCGAAGCGCGCGAGGCGCTGGTGCGCGTCGGGCTGGCGCACAAGGCGGGCTCGCGGCCGGGGCAACTCTCTGGCGGGGAGCAACAGCGCGTGTGCATCGCGCGCGCGCTCATCAACCAGCCCGCGCTGATCCTCGCCG
>JBDTYW010000067.1:0-8073 GCA_040005445.1 Candidatus Eiseniibacteriota bacterium | reverse complement strand
AATGAAAGCGGCCGGGGCGTCATCGCTCCGGCCGCTTTGCCTTTTGGCACCGGGGCCGACGCACACCACGCCGACCATCGGCACGCCCTCGAGGGCGAAGCAAGATCCCGGATTCTAGCTTCGCCCGGCCCGGCGCCGCGCGATCAGCGCGTCGATGCTGTAGGGACCCGCCCCGACCGCGGCCAGGTAGAGGAAGATGAAGCTCAGCAGTACCGCTGGCTCGCCGTGGTTCTGGATCGGCCAGAAACCGCGGGGGAAGTGACCATAGAAATACGCCACCGCCATCTCGCCCGAGGCGAGGAACGCGACCGGCCGCGTCCCTAGTCCGAGCATCAGGAGCGGTCCCGCCACGATCTCGATGATGCCCGCGGCGAGCACGAGCCCGCTCAGCGCGACGCCGGGCGGCATTCCGCCATACCAGCCGAACATCTTCATCGCGCCCGGCTGGAACAAGAGCAGCCCGGCGACGATGCGAAGCAGCGCGTGCGCCACTCCAGCGTAACGATTCATCAGGTGGTCCTCCACGGAGACGAGGCAATGGCCGACCGCGTCGGCAGGCACGATCAGACCATCCCTCCGGGGCCCACCGCAAGGTCGCGGCTCCTGACAGCCCGCAGGTGTTCGGTGCCGCGCAGCAGCGGCAAGATCGAACGAAGCTCAGGATGGGTGGCGTGCGGGGAGCGCCGGCAGCAGTTCGCCTCGCCTCCCCCGGGGAGCCCCGGGGAGCCACATTTCTGCTAGAATGCGCGCTGCCCGTCCCCCCGGACGCGCCCCCGACCCGCGGCCCCGACCCCTAGCCACAGAGAGCCCGACGTCCCATGTCCAACGACGGAATGCAGGTCTACGACAATATCCTCCAGACCGTGGGGCACACGCCTCTGGTGCGCCTGTCGAAGATGTCCCGTGGGCTGCCGGTCCCGATCTACGGCAAGCTCGAGGCGTTCAACCCGGGCGGCAGCGCGAAGGACCGGATCGGGGTCTCGATGATCGAGGCCGCGCTCGCGGCCGGGCAGCTCAAGCCGGGCGGGACGATCGTCGAGTGCACCTCCGGCAACACGGGCGTCGGGCTCGCGATGGCGGCCTGTGTGATGGGCTTCAAGACCGTGTTCTGCATGCCGGACAAGGTCGCGCGCGAGAAGATCACGCTGCTCAAGGCCTACGGCGCCGAGGTCGTGGTCTGCCCGACCGCCGTCCCGCCGGACTCGCCCGAGTCGTACTACCAGGTCGCGCGCCGCATCGCGCGCGAGCGCCCGAACGCGTTCCTGACGAACCAGTACGACAACCCGGCGAACCCGGCGGCGCACTACCGTACGACCGGCCCGGAGATCTGGGAGCAGACCGCGGGTCGGATCACGCACTACGTCACGTCGATCGGCACCGGCGGCACGATCTCCGGCACCGCGAAGTTCCTCAAGGAAAAGAACCCGAACGTGCACGTCGTGGGCGCCGACCCGGTGGGGTCGATCCTGTGCCAGTGGTTCCACAAGCGCACCATGGGCGAGGCCCACACTTACAAGGTCGAGGGCATCGGCGAGGACTTCCTGCCCGAGGCCTACGACTGGACCGTGATCGACGACGTGGTGAGCGTCGGCGATCGCGAATCGCTCAACACCGCGCGGCGGCTGGCGCGCGAGGAGGGTATCCTCGCGGGCGGCTCGGCCGGCACGGCGCTGTGGGCGGCGATCGAAGAGGCGAAGCGCGCGAAGCCCGGCGACGTCATCGTCGTGATCATCCCCGACACCGGCGAGCGCTACCTGTCGAAGGTCCACAACGACGAGTGGATGCGCGACAATCACCTGCTCGATCCCACCGAGACGCTGGTCTCCGACCTCCTGTTCGGCAAGTCCACGGGCGGCCGCGCGGTGCTGTCGGTGGCGGCGGCGGATCCCCTGAGGCGCGCGCTCGAGCTGGTGCGCGAGTACGACGTGTCCCAGCTGCCCGTGCTCGACGGCGAGCAGGTCGTGGGGACGGTCTACGACGCCGAGATCATGAAGCGCGTGCTCGACGACCCGGCGGCGCTCGATCGCCCGGTGCGCGAGATGATGGAGCCGCCGCTGCCGGTGGTCGCGCTCGACATGCCGGTCACGCGTGTCGCCCAGTTGCTCAAGCAGAAGCACTCGTCGGCGGTCCTGGTCGCCGGGAACGGCGGGGGACCGGGCGGGATCCTGACCCGCCTCGACGTTATCTCGCTCATTGCCGAATAGCGGAGGTCCCGCAGTGACGTTCGATCCCAAGTCCGGCTTTTCCACGCGCGCGATCCACGCCGGCAATCCGCCCGATACGCGGACCGGCGCCGTGGCGGTGCCCGTCTACCAGACCTCGACCTACGCCCAGGAGGGGCTGGGCAGGAACAAGGGCTACGAATACGCGCGCAGCCAGAACCCGACGCGCGAGGCGCTCGAGGAGAACCTGGCGTCGCTCGAGAACGGCGCGCACGGCCTCGCCTACGCCTCGGGGCTGGCGGCCACCACGAACCTCCTGTGCCTGCTCAAGGCCGGGGACCACGTGGTGGCGTCGAACAACATGTATGGCGGGACATTCCGCCTGTTCGACCAGGTGTTCCAGAACTTCGGCCTGTCGGCGACGTACGTCGACTCGTCGGACCTGGGAGCGGTCGAGGCGGCGATCACCCCGGCGACGCGCCTGCTGTTCGTCGAGACGCCGACCAATCCGCTGCTGACCATCACGGACCTCACGGCGATTGCGCAGATCGCGGGGAAGCACAAGCTGATCAGCGCGTGCGACAACACGTTCGCCACGCCCTACCTGCAGCGGCCGCTGGAGTCCGGGATCGACGTCGCGCTGCACTCGACGACGAAGTACCTGAACGGCCACAGCGACATGGTCGGCGGCGCGCTGATCGTGCGCCGCGAGGACCTCGCCACGCGCCTGCGCTTCCTGCAGAACGCGGTCGGCGCCGTGCCGGGGCCGTGGGATTGCTGGCTCGCGCTGCGCGGCATCAAGACGCTCCCGCTGCGCATGGATCGCCATCAGGCGAACGCGGCGCAGATCGCGCAGTTCCTGGTGGGGCAGCAGAAGCTCCAACGACTGTTCTACCCCGGCCTGCCGACGCACCCGGGACACGAACTCGCGAAGCGCCAGATGTCCGGCTTCGGCGGCATCGTCTCGCTCGAGTTCAGAGACCTCGACGCCGGCAAGCGCTTCGCCGAGGGCCTGCGACTTTTTACGCTGGCCGAATCGCTGGGCGGCGTGGAGAGCCTGGTGACGCATCCGGCTTCGATGACGCACGCCTCGGTGCCGCGCGCCCTGCGCGAGGCGACCGGGTTCACGGACGGACTCGTCCGGCTCTCGGTCGGGTGCGAAGACGCAGCCGACCTGCTCGCGGACGTGGAGCGAGGGCTCGCAGCCGTCTAGCCGCAATCCGATGTCATGCAATCGTTAAGCCTGGGTGCTCGGTCCGGAATACTGGACGCAGCGAGGCCGCTCCGGCCCTCGGGCGGGGACAAACCCCTTGACACCCCCTGCCCCGGAACGTACGGTTCGGCCCGATTGTCGCACGGCAGGCCCACCGCGCTCTGCACCTCGCGCTTGCCGGCACAGCGGCCCGCAACCCAGCGTTGAAGCACCGTCAAGGCACCGCTCGATCCAGGGTGCTTGTCGCATGACGCTGGCGGCCCGCGGCGACCCCGAGGCCTCCTCCGGAGGCAGGTTTCGGGACGGCTATTCAGTATTCGACGTGATCGCGCTCCGGCGGGATCACGCTCCTAAGGAGGTGAACGCAGAGGATGCGGAAGCTTATCGCGCTTTCGTCGCTGGCCCTCGTTGCTGGCATGTTGATCTCGGGTTGCGCCAAGAAGGAAGAGGCGGGCACCGAGGGGACGACCACCACGACCACCACGACGACGGAGACCACCACGGCTCCGGATACGACCATGGGCGGCGCCACGGACACCACGTCGCACATGTAATCGCGCGCGCGCTCCGCGCCGCTGCGAAGTAGCGAGGGAGAGGGCTCGCAAGGGCCCTCTTTCCTTTCCCCCCGGAACTCCCGCGAAAGCCGAACCCCATGGCCGACCCGTCGTTCGACATCGTCTCCGAAGTCAACTGGATGGAAGTGCAGAACGCCGTCCAGCAGTCGGTCAAGGAGATCGCAAGTCGCTTCGACTTCAAGGGTACGGCCTCCGAGATCCGCCAGGAGGGCAAGGACAAGATCGTGCTCGTCGGCGACTCCGAGCCCAAGCTCCATGCGGTGCGCGACGTCCTCGACTCGAAGCTCACGAAGCGCGGCGTGTCGCTCAAGGGGATCGAGGCGAGCACTCCCGAGGCGGCCGCAAAGATGACCCTGCGCCAGACCCTGACGTTCAGCAACGGGCTCGAGAGCGACCTCGCGAAGGACCTCGCGAAGTTCATCAAGGCCCTGCCGGTCAAGGTCCAGACCACGATCCAGGGCGACCAGCTCCGGGTCACGGGCAAGAAGAAGGACGACCTCCAGGCGGTGATCGCCGCGGTCAAGGCGGCGGATTGGCCGCGGGCACTCCAGTTCACGAATTTCCGCTGACGACGGATCCAGCGCGGCAGGCAACCCCGGGCCCCGCGGGGCCGTAAGGAGCCCGTACGCGACCTGACCCGGACCCGGAGGCCCCGCAATGAACCGCACCCGACGCATCCGCCACGCCCTGCCTGCCGGCTTCATCCTCCTGGCCGGCATCGCTTGCCTGGCGGCGGGCTGCGACGAAGCCCGGGACCGTCACCTGCGCGAGGAGCGCATTGCGAGCGCACTGCCGCTCGCCCCCCAGACTGCGCTGCGCATCGAAACCCGCACCGCGGACGTCCACCTCGTGCCCAGCCCCGACGACACCATCCGCGTCGTGACCGTCAAGCGCATCCAGTCGATGTCCGAGCGCTCCGTCGATGCCCTGTGGAATCAGCTCAAGGTCACCGTCGAGCGCTCCGGCGACGAACTCGTCCTGCGCGTGCGGGAGCCCGAGCGCGGCACCGGCCACGTTTCGGTCCAAGCCGGTCCGTGGCGTGTGCGCCGCCGGATCGAGATCGAGATCACGGTCGCGGTGCCGAGTGGCCGCCCGGTCTCGTTCACGACCGAGCGCGGTGACATCGATGCGCGCGACCTCAAGCAGGACCTCGCCCTCGACATGTCGGGCGGCGACGCCACCGTCTCGGATCTCGAGGGGGGCTCGCTGCGCGTGCAGTCGACGTCCGGCGACGTGAGCGTCGAGCGCGTCCGCCAGCCGGTGACCGTGCGCACGACCTCCGGCGACGTCGACGTCTCCGACCTGGTGGGCACGCTCGCCGTGCGCGCGACCAGCGGAGACGTCACGATCCATCGCGCGCGGGGCCGCATCGCGGTCGAGACCTCGAGCGGGGACGCAGATCTCGTCGACGGGGACGGGAACCTGCTGATCTCGACCAGCTCGGGCGACGTCTCGGTGCGCGCGCGCGCCGACTCGCTGGTGGTGGAGACGTCCTCGGGCGACCAGGACCTCCTGCTCTCCGCCCCGGCCGGGCTGGTCTCGCTCAAGTCGTCCTCGGGCACGATCGAAATCGGCCTGGTCAAGGGCTCGGGCGGGGCGCTCGACGTGCAGACCGCTACCGGAGCGATGAAAATCGCGAACGCGGTCCAGATCGGATCGATGACCCGCAATCACTTCACGGGCAACCTGGGAGGGACGGGGCGGACCCAGGTCCGGAGTTCCTCGGGCAACATCCGAATCTCCTCGCTCGAGCCGCCGAGTGCCGCGGCCGTTGAGGGAGGCGCGCGATGAACCCGACCCGGAAGCTCCAGCCCGCCTTCCTCCGCGCCCTCGCGCTCGCGTACGGGATCGCCGGTGTGTTCGTCCTGGCGCTGGTCCTCACGCTCGCGTCCCGGCACGGCGTCTCCGCGCAGGAGACCGAGCTGCCGGGCGTTCCCGCCGATTCGGTCCGGGGCGATTTTCTGCGCGGCAGCCGCAGCGCGCCCACGACGCCCATCGCACCAGGTGCGCCGGGCCAGCCGGCCGATCTCGCGGTCCCGGACGCCCCCGAGGCGCCGCGCGCGCTGCGCGGCCCGGAGGACGCGCGGACTGTGGCGTTCCGCCGCCGGATCCATGCCGGGGACAACGACGTCGTCCAGGTGGGCCAGGACATCGCGGTCGAGCGCGGCGAGCACATCCTCGGCCACGTCTTCGCGATGGGCGGCAACATCACGATCCGCGGCATGGTGGACGACGACGTGGTCGCGATGGGCGGTGATGTCACGCTCGAGGACGGCGCGACCGTGCGCGGCGACGTGGTCAGCCTGGGTGGCTCGGTGCACAAGGCGCCGACCGCGACGATCCTTGGATCGAACGTGACGGTCGGGGGATTGCCGCGGAAGCTGTTTGATTTCCGCACGCTTGCGTTCCTCGGCAGCGGCATGAAGTTCCTGCAGGCGCTGACGAACCTCCTGTTCTGGTTGTTCATCGGGTGGATCGTGATCCTGCTCTCGGCCACGCGCTCGCGACGGGTGCTCGCCGAAGTCGAGCGCCGGCCCGCGGCCTCGATCGGATGGGGCATCCTGGGCGTGCTGGCGATCGCGCCGGCGACGATCGTGATCGCGCTGGTCGCGGTCCTGCTTGTGGTCACGATCATCGGCATCCCCGTGGCCGTCCTCCTGCTTTTGGGCTATGGTGTGGCCGTCGCTGCATTGCTCCTGTGGGGGGGCGTGCTCGGCGCCACGGCGATCGGCAACTGGCTCGTGCGCCGGCTCTCGCCGCGGCTGGGCGAGCCCGAGCTCATGCGCAGCACCCTGATCGGGATCGTGGCCATGGGCATCCTGAGCCTCGTCGGCCCGATGTTCCGGGGCCTGGGGATCGTGGTCCCGCCGGCCGCGCTGCTCGGCGGGCTGATCACGTTCGTGGGGGCCACCATCCACTGCCTGGCGGTGCTCGCCGGGTTCGGCGGCGTGCTGATCGCGCGCGCTGGACAGGTGGACCCGATCCGGATTCCCTGGGCCTCGCACATTCCGCCCGCCGCGCCCCCGGGGTCGACCGCGCCCGAAGCTCCGGCCGCGGCCGTTCCCCCTCAGTAGTTCCGGCTGCCCGGCGGACCCCCGGCCCACGAGGGGCCGGGTCGCCGGGCGGACCCCGCGGCCCGACGCCGGAGGATCACGCCACCATGCCGTTGGCCCTCTGGGGCGCCACGCTCTGCGTCTCGCTCGGCGCCCTCATCATCCTGCTGGGGATCGCGATCTTCCGCGAGGATCCGCGGCAGCGCTCGAACCGCTGGGCGGCGCTCATGCTCACGTTCGGCGGCCTGGGCGCGCTGCTGGCCGGTCTGTCGTTCTCGGCGGGCACACCGAGCGCGGGCACGAACGTGATCGTGGCGGCGGACGCGGTCCAGCACTTCTCCTTCCTGTGGGAGTTCTTCTTCCCCGCGCTCCTCCTGTTCGTGCTGGTCTTCCCGCGCGAGCCGCGCTGGTTCCGCCGGGTGCCGTTCTTCGAGCTGCTCGTCTTCACGCCCTACCTGTTCCACCTCGGCCTGACCTGGGCCGGGCGCCTGACCCACGGCAACTTCTGGATCCCGGAGCTCGCCGAGCACGTCGGCTGGGCCGCGCCCGTCCTGAACGGCGCGCTCTCGCTCATCCGCATCCTGCTCGACGCGCACGAGTTCCTGTTCTCGCTTGTCAACCTGGGCTACGTCATCGTCACGCTGATCGTGCTCGGGGTGCGGCTGCTCGAAGTCACGAGCCCGCGGCTGCGGGACCAGCTGCGCGCGATCTCGATCGGGCTTGGCGCCTGCCTCGTCCTCTATTCGCTCGCGGTGCCGCTGCCGGCGGTGTTCGGCGTCGGCGCGCACAACAGCCAGGCGATCCGGTCCGCCCTGCTCGTCGTCGCGCTCAGTCTGGGCTCGGGCGGCATCGCCTACGCGATCGTGCGCTACCGCTTCCTCGACGCGGGCTTCCTGGTGCGGCGGAGCATCCTGTTCCTGATCCCCGCGCTCGGGATGATCCTGCTCTACCTGGGGCTGTCGTCGCTGCTCACCAAGTACGCGATGACCTGGACGGGCATTAACCCCGTCTTGATCCAGCCGCTCCTCCTGCTCGTGCTGGTGTCGACGCTCTCGCCCGTGGCCGCGCGC
>JBDTYW010000066.1:0-8142 GCA_040005445.1 Candidatus Eiseniibacteriota bacterium | reverse complement strand
GTAATCGCCGTGTCGAGTTCAAGATTCTGAAAAAGTAGAATGCCTCTTCTGGATACATCGACGTATCGGCCGCCACGCTGGCTGCCTGGTGGACATCTGCTGACGATCTACCCGACGCTCTTCCGCACCGTGGACAAGTGGGCCGTTACCCTTCTCATCGACGAGTTGGATTCGTTCCTCCGCAAGGATGACGACCTGGTCAACATCCTCAACACAGGCTATCGGCGGGGAGCCTACGTACTGCGGATCGTGGGTGACGATCAGGAGCCACGACAGTTCTCAGTATTTGGGGCGAAGTCGATTGCCAAGATCGGGAGACTCCCCGGCACCGTTGAAGACCGGTCGATCGTCCTCCCTCTGAGTCGGAAGTTGCCCGGCAAGGAGAAGGTCGCTCCTCTCCGGGGCCACCTGATCGCCGGAGAATGTGAGGAGCCTCGACGGAAGTGCGCCCGCTGGGCACAGGACAACCTTGAAGGACTCAAGCTCTGCGACCCGGAGATGCTCCTGGACCTCAACGACCGCGCGGCCGACAACTGGCGAGCTCTCTTAGCGATTGCGGACCAGATTGGCGGCTCTGTTCCCGCGTTGGCGCGGAAGATCGCTCTTCAGTACTCGGGGAATGGAACCGAGGAGCCGACATCGTCAAGTGTCGATCTCTTGGCGGACACCCGTATCGTGTTCGGTCACTTGGGCTCCGACCGGATCTCCTCCAAGGAGTTGGTCGCGAGCCTGCGGGCGTTGGAAGACCGACCTTGGGCTGACTGGAATCACGGTCGCGGAATCAGCCCGGGCAAGGTGGCGGCCATGCTCAAGGCTTTCGGGATTCGCCCCGGCTCAGTTCGCTTCGGCCAGGAGACCCTCAAGGGCTACCTCCTAGAGCAATTCGAAGATGCCTGGGCACGCTACCTCCCCGAAGATCCGGAACATCCGGAACAAGCCAGTAATGGCGCGGTCGCGGATGCATTTCTCGAACCGGAACGGCGAGGTCCTGTTCCGGGTGGCGAATCCAATCGAAACCCGCATCAGTCGCGCTCTGTTCCGGATGTTCCGGCTCCAGACGGGGATGCGGACGACCTCGGCCTCGATGGCTCCACGCCCCCCGATGGGGAGGACCAAGAGTGAGCCGCAAGTGTGGGCGGCAAGGGCCGGACCTGGAACTCCCAGGGGCACTCCTGACAGTGCGCGAGGTGGCGAGCATCCTCCGCGTCAACTATAGGGACGTCTATGCGCTTGCGAACCGAGGTGAGCTGCCTTGCGTGCGGATCGGTAGGCGGGTACGGTTCCTCCCGGGCGATATTGCCCGGTGGGTTGAGGCGCGGAGGTACTAGCCGTGCTGAAACGACACCGAGGGATCTACCGGCGCAAAGGACGCACCGGCTTCTATGCGTGGGTCCCGATCGCTGGCCAGCCAAGACCCAAGCAGCGCTTACTCGGCAAGACGCGCGAGGAAGCGCTCAGGCGACTCAGGGACATTCAAGCGGACGGGGGAGAGGCCGCCGCGTTGACCGTAGACCGAGCCTGCAAGCGTTGGCTCGGGAGCTACATCGCAACCCGGAGGAATGAGAAGGGGCGCCGGATGGCCGAACTCTGGGCGGGGAAATACCTGCTCACCTGGATGGGCCCCCGGCAGCTTGCCCGAATCACGCGGGAGGACCTGCGCTCATACCGCCTCTGGGTTGAAGAGCACGAGCTCAGCCCGCAGACCGTCGCGCACATCCTGTCCGATGCCCGCTGCTTCCTGCTCTGGGCCGAGGAAGAGGGGTTCCTGAACCGCTCACCGTTTCCAAGGCGGCTCATGCCCCGAGTACAGCAGTCCCTTCGCCGGCACTTCACGGAGGACGAGGTGAAGATTCTCTACGCCCTGCCCGAGCCGATTGGCTTTACTTGCCGGCTTGGAATCGAAAGCGGGCTGCGGTGGTCCGAACTCTGCCGGGCCGACCGCTCGCACTTCGACGGGAAGGCAATTTCGGTCGCGCATACGAAGGGGGGCCGGGTCCGCAGGGTCCCGCTCCCCGCGTTCCTGTGCGATGAGATCCACTACCGCGTCGGGCGACTCGTACACCGCTCAGAGGGCGCTTCAGGATCGTTCAGCCGTTCCGTGCGGCTTCAATCGGGCATTGTCGGATTCCATGCCCACGCCATGCGGCACACCTACGCGCACAGATTCCTAGCGCGCGGTGGGAGTACCGAGGCGCTGAAGGAGATGCTCGGGCACCGGGACTTCGCGACCACGTTTCGGTACCTGACGGGCGTTCCACAGCTCGCGCGCCAGGAGGCCGAACGAATTGCGGATCTATCTGTGCCCAGTTCTGTGCCCGGCGAATTGCAGAACGACAAGGCGACAACACGTTAGCCACGCGGCACGCCGGCTTCCTAAACTGCGTGCCGGGTGTTCGAGTCACCCCGGGGGCACCACTTACACATTCCGGCCGCGAGCCGAGCTTGACCGCCTCACGCGCACCCCATATTCTTGATGACCATTGTGCTATCTCCCGTCTCCGGCGCCCATTGCCTCGCCGGGGTCTTTCCCCCCGCGTGCCGGAGCCCGACATGACCCTGCGCCGATTCGGAAGCCTGCTGCTCGTGCTTGCCGCCCTGTTCGCTCCCGCCCGCGCGCATGCGGTGGGGGCGGTCGGCGACCTGTTCATCACCAGCGACGCCTCGAACCTCGTCCGCGCGTACGGCGGCGCCTCGGGCGTGCTGATCGGCACGTTCACGAACTCGGTCAACGGCAGCGGGGAGCTGGGCATCCACTTCGGCGCGGCCAACGGCCGGGTCCTGGTCGGGCACTTCGGCGGGGGCGTGGACGAGTTCGACGCTTCGACCGGCGCGTTCATCAAGACCTATGCGCCGGGTGGAGGCTGGCAGTGGGCCGGCCTGTACGCGCCGAACGGCAACGTCTATATCGGCTCGCAGCTCACCGGCGACGTGCGCGAGTACGACGTCAACACCGGTGCATTCGTGCGCGTGCTGTGCTCCTTCGCGGGCGCGGCCGACATGGAGATCGCGCCGAACGGCCACCTCTTCATCTGCGGCTACACCTTCGGTAACATCGGCGAGTTCGACGCCACGACCGGCGCGCTAATCAGCACGTGGTCGCTGCCCTCGGGCTGCGAGGCGAACGACATCCTGTTCCTCCCGGGCAACGGCATCTTCGTCACCGCCTCGCGCTGCAACCTGATCTTTCGCTTCAACGGGGCCCACGCGATCACCGGCACGTTCACGGGCACCGGCATGCAGCGCCCGCACGGCATCGCGGTCAGCCCCTATACCGGCAACATCCTGGTGGCCGACGGCGTGACCACCCAGGTGCACGAGTTCGACCCGAACTCGTTCGTCGAGCTCAACCCTGCATTCCGCAGCCCGCCGAGCGGCGACAAGATCGTCGACATCGCGTTCCGTCCGGCCGAGCCGCCGACGCCCGCCGCGACCACGACCTGGGGCCGGCTCAAGGGCGCCTACAGGTAGGGCGCCACTCCGCGCTGCCCCGCCCGGGTGCATCTGTGGCAAGATGGGCGATGTCGAGCACAGGGGGCGCGGGCCCGACCGCCCGCGCGCCCCTGCCCGCGCCGCCCCCGGGGTGAGGGGTCAAGGATGGACCGGATCGTCGCATGGATGGAGCGCCCCTGAACCAGCGGACCCTGCCTCCGATCTCCGCCGTCGTGATCACGCGCGACGAGGAAGCGAACCTCGAGCGCTGCCTCCTGAGCGCGCGCGCCGTCGCGGCCGAGCTCGTCGTCGTCGACTCGGGGAGCACCGATCGCACGCTCGACATCGCCCGCCGCCTCGCCGACGTCGTGCTCGAGCGCCCGTGGCTGGGCTACGGTCCGCAAAAACAGTTTGCGCTCGACCAGGCGCGCCACGACTGGGTGCTCGCGCTCGACGCCGACGAGGTGCTCACGCCCGCGCTGGCGAGCGAGATCGGCGCCTGCCCGTTCGACCTCGACGGCTACGAGTTGCCGCGCCGCTCCTGGTACCTCGGGCGCTGGATCCTGCACGGGACGTGGTACCCCGACCCGGTGCTCCGCCTGTTCCGGCGCGACCGGGCGCGCTACACCACCGACCGCGTCCACGAGTCGGTGCAACTGGCGGGCACGCTCGGGCGCTTCCGCGGTCACCTCGACCACTATCCCTACAAGGACCTCGCGCACCACATGGCGAAGCTGGACGCGCTCGCGACGCTCGCCGCCGCCCAGCTCGCCGAACGCGGCAAGCGCGCGAGCTGGACCCGGCTCGCGCTCAAGCCGCCGTTCGAGTTCCTGCGCAGCTATGTCCTCCGGCGGGGGTTCCTCGACGGGGCCCCGGGCCTGGTCGCCGCGGGCATGCACGCGCATTATAATTTCCTGAAGTACGCCAAGCTCGTGGAGCGCACGCGCGGCTGAGCGCCGAAGCGGGGCGTGTGGTAGCTTCTCGCGCGGAACGTGCCGTCTCCGACTTTCCCAGACCCGAACCCAAGGAACGAGTTCCCCATGAATCGTAAGCTCCTGCGCCTCTTCGCCCTGCTCGCCCTTGCCGGAGCCATCCTCGCGGGCCCGCTCGCTTCCGCCGCGCCGGCCGCCGACAAGATCCCGATCACGAAGCTGTCGGACCTGCCGCCCCACACCTACGCGATCCCGGTCAAGCCGAGCGAGATGATCACCAATCATGCGGCGATCCTCGAACTCGCCACCGCGATCGACAAGTCGATCCGCGCGGACCTCGACCGCTACGACATCCAGGACGTGACCGCGGTGCGGCGGATGAAGAGCGCGCTGGCGAATATCGCGATCTTGAAGGGGGACACGGCCGCCGCGCGGCAGCTGATCCTCGAGGTGCGGGCGTCGCAGGACAAGCCGGCCTCGAAGCTCACGTCGGGCGTGCTGATGGAGACGCTCCTCGACACGCGCTCCGCGAACCCGGCCGACTTCGACGCCGCGCTCCAGCAGAACCTGGCCCAGCGGCTCGCCGCGATGCCGTACGCGATCGTCCAGGACAACCTGAAGAGCGCCAAGGGCAGCTTCGAGATCCTTTCGCAGAGCGTGATGACGGGCAGCATCGCGAGCTCGATCGATCCGGCGGCGAAGGACGGCACGCTCAGCGAGGACCTCGCCGAGGGCCTGGTCGGAGCGGCGCTCACGATCGAACAGGTCCTGCCCCACAAGGCGGCTCTGGTCGCCGCCTACACGATCGTGCTCGACGCGAACAAGACCGAGCGCAAGCCCGACATCTGGCAGGCACGCGACGTCACGTTCGACGATGCGCAGAAGCTGACGCCGGTCACGATCGGCATCTGGGACTCGGGGACCGACGTGAGCCTGTTCCCGGGCCGCCTCTGGACCAACGCGAAGGAAGTCCCGGACAACCAGAAGGACGACGACCGCGACGGCTACGTCGACGATGTGCACGGCATCGCGTGGACGCTGCACGGCGACCCGACGCCCGAGCTCCTGTTCCCCATCAAGAGCGCCGTCGACGATCCCGACAAGTTCAAGAGCGATCTCAAGGGCTTCGAGGACCTGCAGGCGAACGTCGAGAGCCCGGAGGTCACCGCGATCAAGAGCAAGATCGCGGGCATGGCGCCGGACCAGGTCAAGCCGTTCATCGAGGGCATCGGCGCCTACTCCAACTACGCCCACGGCACGCACGTCTCGGGGATCGCCGCGCACGGCAATCCGGCCGCGCGGCTCCTGCCGTGCCGGCTGACGTTCGACTACCACGCCGTGCCGGAGAAGCCGACGCTCGAGCAGGCGGCAAAGGACGCGGTCGCGATGGAGAAGAGCGTCGCCTTCTTCAAGGCGCACGGCGTGCGCGTCGTCAACATGAGCTGGGGCGGCGACCTGCGCGCGGTCGAGACCGCGCTCGAGCAGAACAACGCCGGCGGCACGGCCGAGGAGCGCCGGGCGCTCGCGCGGCAGATCTACGACATCGGCTACAACCGGCTGCTCGCCGCGATGAAATCCGCGCCCGACATCCTATTCGTGATCGCTGCGGGCAACAGCAACAACAACGTCAAGTTCGACGAGGTCATGCCGAGCTCGTTCAAGCTGCCGAACATCCTGGTGGCGGGGGCGGTCGACCAGGCCGGCGAGCAGACCTCGTTCACCAGCTTCGGCAACTGCGACGTCTACGCCGACGGCTTCGAGGTCGAAAGTTTCATCCCCGGCGGCGAGAAGATGAAGCTTTCGGGCACGAGCATGGCCGCGCCCAACGTGACGAACCTGGCGGCCAAGCTGTGGGCGTCAAATCCGAAGCTCACGGTCGCGCAGGTCAAGGACGCGATCATCCGCGGCGCGGACGAGCAGAAGTCGGGCGAGAAGACGGTTCGGCTCATGAACCCGAAGGCTTCGCTCGCGCTGCTCGGCGCCCGGCCCTAGCCGCATGCGCAGGCTTCGGGCGAGAGCGGCGGCGCTCGTCGGCGCCGCCCTCTTCCTGACGACGCCGGCGCCCGCGTGGGCGAAGCTGCCGCCGGCGGGGCACCATGCGAGACTGCGCGGCATCCGCGTCTACTACGAGACCCACGGCCAGGGCCCCGCGCTCGTCCTGCTCCATGGCGGGGCCGGCAGCGGGGCGCAGTTCGACAAGCAGGTGCCGTACTTCGCGCGCCACTTCCGGGTCATCGTGCCCGACGAGTGCGCCCAGGGCCGCACGAGCGATCGCCCGGGTCCGCTCACCTACCACGCCATGGGGCAGGACGTGGTGGCGCTGCTCGATCACCTGCACGTGGCGCGCGCCGACCTGATGGGATGGAGCGACGGGGGAGTGATCGCGCTCGACGTCGCGATGCACCATCCCGATCGCGTCCGGCGTGTGGTCACGTTCGGGGCGAACTTCCGCCCGGACGGCCTGAACGCGCCCGACATCGCGTGGAACCTGACGGCGACGGCGAACGACTTCGGCCCGGATATGCGGCGCTTCTACGCCGGCGTGGCGCCCGATTCGGCCCACTACGAAGTGGCCATGAACAAGGTGATCGCGCTTTGGCGGACCCAGCCCAACTGGACGCCGCGCGATCTCGGGCGCATCCGCGCGCGCGTGCTCGTCGCGGCGGGGGACCACGACGTGGTGCGGCGCGACCACACCGAGGCGCTGGCGCGGGCGATCCCGCACGCCCACCTCTGGATCGTGCCCGACGCGTCGCACAGCGTGATGCAGGAGCAGCCCGACCTCGTGAACCGGCGCGTCCTGGACTTCCTCAAGCGCCGCTGAGCCGCGGCGCGAGCGCAGGGGATTAGCGGACCGCGGCCACCAGGGCCGCGTCGCCCTCCCCGGCGCGAGCTGCCTCGGCGCGCATGCGCAGCGCCACCTTCTCCCCGATGCGCGCCCCGACGAGCAGGCCCTGCTCGTTGTCGTGGCGGAAGTGGATCCCGCCCCACAGGCGCGATTGCGCAGCCTCCTGGGCCTCGGCCCGGAAGTCGTCGGCGAGTGCCGGGAAAGCCTCGGCGAGGACGCTTGCGGCAGCCGCCGAGATCGTGGCGTGCCCGGACGTGTACGATGGGAAGTTCGGCGTGGGGACGACGGTCGAAAGCCCCGGCGAGCGCATCACCGGGCGCGCCGCCCAGTAGGTGTACTTCGTGCGCCAGCACGAGACGAACGCGTCGTACATCGCCATGTTCACATAGGCTTGAAGGCGCGCCGCGGTCTTCGCGTCCAGGTTCGCGTCGAGGATTTGAGCGTCCATCCGGTCATTCCACAAGGCGGGCGGGGAGTGGTCGGCCCACTTGTGAACGATCGCGATCTGCTCGGCCGTGCGCGCCGAGGCGACGGCCACGACCTCGGCGACCTCGGCCAGATCCTCGGCGGAGCCGCAGGGAAAGGGCGGCTCCGGCTGGAACTCCGCGCCCGAGGTCGTGATCCACGTGCTCCAGGTCCCGGCCATCGGCAGGAGCGGGTTCGTCCCGGTCCACGCGCACTCGCCCGTCGGCGACGCGCCCGTGAACAACCGATTCGAGCCGTCGCGGTGCGCATGCCGCACCGGCGCGCGGCCCGCTGCCCGGCCGAGCGCTCGCGCGCTCGCGATCGCCCCGGTCGAGGCGCCCCGTGCCGCGGCCCCTTCCACCGCGGCGTCGAGTTCGTGCGCCACGCGCGCGGTGGCGGAGGGAAACAGGTCGCCGAGCACCTCGGCGCCGGCGGCGGCGACGAGCACGCCGGGCGCGCCGCGCGCGC
>JBDTYW010000065.1:0-8192 GCA_040005445.1 Candidatus Eiseniibacteriota bacterium | reverse complement strand
GGAACAGATAGGTCCGCCCCAGCGTGGAGACGAACAGGTCGAGGTCGCCATCCTTGTCGTAGTCGCAGAACGCCGCGCCCTCGCTCGCCGTCGGGACGCTCGCGGCCCAGGCCGAGGCGCGGTCGACGAACGCCCCGCCCAGATTGCGATCGAGCACGGCCGGCCCCGCGAGATTCGTGGCGAACAGGTCGGGCCGGCCGTCGCCATCGACGTCGCCCCAGGCGACGCCGCGGAAGCTGCCGGCATGCGCGACGCCCTGGGCCGCGGCGACGTCGACGAATACGGCGCCGGTCGTGCCGTCGCTCACGCGCAGCGCGTACGAACCGTAGACTCCGACATCGGCCGCATGCGCGACCCGCGCATAGTAGAAGGCGGTCGCATTGGCGACGAACGAGACGCGCGAGGTCTTGTCGTTCGCGTTACGATCGTCGTTCGCGGCCACGACCGTGGATTGGTCGGACGCATAGACGGTGAGCAAGGTGTTCGCGCCCGAGAGGTCGTCCGTGGTCTCGACCACGTAGTTGTGGCCCACGACGCCGGCGAAGCGGAAGTAGTCGAGGTCGCCGGCCGGGTAGATCGTGCGCTCGCCGGGCGGCCCGTTCGGCGTGAGATCCCGCGCCTGCGCGAACGTGCCGTCGAGTTCGCCGGAGTCGACCGCATAGCGCACGTCGAGCGCGCCGAACGCGGCCTCCATGGCGGCCAGGTCGCCGTGGTTCGCCGCCGGACGGAACCAGCCGTCCCAGAAGTCCTCGAGCGAGACGTTGGACACCGCCGGTTGGGGCAGGTAGTTGCGGATCACCTCCCACGGATCGGCCACCGGGTGGGCGAGGCCGTCGTCGTCCACCCCGGGCGTGCCATCGGCGGTCGCGGGATCGTCCATCGTGTCCCACAGGCAGGCGGTGACTGCGACCTCGCAGCCCGCGCCGTGGGCGGGCACGCTCGGCGTCTCGAATGAGTACGAAAAGTTCAGGTTGCCGATGCCGGGCGAGCCGTCGGTGTCGATGTAGGTGTCCGGCCGGGGACCGACGCCGAGCGCGCGCCGCGCCGCGGCGGCGTACCAGGTGGCGAAGCCCTCGGACCAGGCCAACCTCAGGTCCTGGTGGTTGTCGCCGATATAGTGCGTGCCCCCGGGGGACTGGTCCTTCGACCAGTGGTTCGCGATGAAGTGGCCGTGCTCGTGGCCGATCACCGTGTCATCGTAGCCCTCGCCGCCGCGCAGGCGCACCGAGTTGTCGCCCGACAGGAAATAGGTCCCGTCGACCGACGTCGCCTCCCAGTACGCGGTGACGCGCAGGTTCGGGCGTGCGCCCTCGAGCTGGGCGAAGAAATCGCTGCCGTTGAGCAGCACGTCGAACACGTTGAAGGCCTCGCCGCCCGCGCCCGCCGCGGCCACGACCGCGCCGAAGTTCACGTCGACCGTGGGCGCGTGGCCACTGACCGTCGGGCCGTTGACTCCGTAGGCAACGCGTGCGGAGGCGTTGTTGCGCACGTCGACCAGCAGCCCGGAAGTGGCCGAGGAGAGCGAGACCATGCGCACGCGCACGTTGCGCGTGAGCGCATCGGTCACGAGGATCGAGTAGTTGCCGCTCCCGTCCGTGGCGCCGGTGGCGAGCGCGGCGCTGGTCGTGGCGTCTACGACCTGCACGTCGACCCGCCGGGCGGGGAGGTTCGGCTCGACTCCGGTGAATCCGCCGAGGTCCTGTTCGCGATCGTGATAGAGGAACTGCCCGCTCGCGGTCCACGTCCCCGCGGCCGACGCCGGGCGGAGCGTCGGGGCGCCGGCCTTGCCCTCGTACTCGGCCAGGCTTCCGCCCGCGCCATCGGACACGAGGCGTGCGCCGGGGCGCGGCGGGGCCCCGGCGTCGAGCACCAGGTTGCCGCCGCGCGTGTAGCGGGTTCCGTCGGGCATCTCGAGCGTCGCGCGGACGTAGACGCGGCGCTCGCGGCCCCGGGGGATGCGCGCGCTGGACTCGAGGCGCTCCGGCGCGAAGGCGGCGGCGCGAGCCACCTCGAGGCGACGCGGCCCGCTCGCGAGGAGCACGTCCTCCGGCGGCGTGATCTCGATCGTGATCGCGCCGCCGTCGATGCGCGGGGTGGCCACGGCCTCGAAGCGGGTGGGACGATCGGCGTGAACGCTCTCGAGCGCGCGCAGGGAGAAGTCGAGGGGCGGTGACGGAGGAGTCGCGCCCGCGCGCGACGCGCACGCGCCGACGGACAGGACGATGAGGAGTAAGACGAGCCAGCGGCAGCGTTGCATGGAGATCTCGGGGAAGGGCCGACTCGATCCGGGAACGCGCGCCGTCCGGGCGCGCACGCGGGTGCAATTATAGCAACCCGGCGCTTGCCGTCCGGATGTACGAATCCGTACTCTGGCCCGCAGCCCTGTCCCCCGGGGAGCAACGCCGCGGCCCCGGGCCGCGCCCGGGTCCGGGCGGGCGGCTCGATGCGCAGGACGATCCTGCTGTGGTACAAGGGATTGGCTTCCGCCTTGAATGTGGAATCGATCTCGCGCAGGGGAGCGGCGTGGCACGGGGCGTGCAAGGTTGAGGGGTCGGCGGGCCGCCATCGGGGCGGGCCGGCCTGCGCGGGGAGGCGACTGTGCGGACACGGGGAACGTCATCGAGCCGGGAAGTGCGGGCGGCGTGGACGGTGGGGCGGGCGGTCGCCGGCCTCGTTGCCGGCCTCGTCCTGCTCGTGCCGGCGGCGCCCGTGTCGGCCCAGGTGGCGGGGGACGTGCAGCGCGCGCTCGACGTCACGCAGGGCGTGATCGACCGCGCGAGCACGACGCTCGATTGTCCGCCCGACGAAGACCGCCTGCCGTGCGTGTACCTCGGCCAGGCGCGTTCGCTCCAGTCCTCGGCGCGTGCGTCGTTCGGCTCGGGCTTCTTGCGCGATGCGCTCGCGCTCACGCTCAGGGCACGCGATCGCGCGTACTCGGCGCTGCGCGTCGGACAGGATGCGACCGGCGGCGAGTTCCTGCGCTTCTCGCTCGAGCGCACCGACGCACTGCTCGATCGCGTCGCCCCGATCGTGCGCGAGTCCGGCGTCGACGCCGCGATGCGCCTGCTCGACGTCGCGTTCGACGCCCAGCGTCGCGCGAAGCAGGCGGCGCTCGACGGGCGCCCGCGGGTTGCGCTCTCCGGCACGTACCAGGCCCGGGAGCGGGCGCTCACTGCGTTGCGCCTGGCCGAGGGCAATCGCGGCGCCACGCCCGACGGCGCGCGCGCGATCCTGGAGCGCACCGACGACCTGCTGCGCGACGGCGCGTGGCTGGCCGACGCCGGTGCCTCGGCGGCACCCTATGCGCGCGCGATCGCGTTGCAGGAACGGGCGCACGCCCGACTCGATGCCGGCGACTCCGGGCGGGCGGCCGCCCTGTCGCAGGCCGCCCGCGACGCGCTGACGCAGGCGTTCACCCGCGCCGACCGTCCGCTCCAGCGCGCCGCGGTCGAGCGCGAGCTGTCGGCCAATGCCTCCGCGCTCGAGCGGGCGCACGCGCGCGTCGGCGACGATGCCGAGCGCAAGCGCCACCTCGATCGTGCCGAGGAGCACCACCGCCGCGCGCAGGACCACCTTCGGGAGGGCCGCTTCGCCCCGGCGCTCTCGGAACTCCGCGCCTCCAAGGAAGCCCTGAGCCGTCTCGGGCTCTGAGCCCCGAGGGAGGGTCGGCTGCGCGCAAACCGCACCCCAGGACTCCCACGGCAGGCCCGGCCCCCGCGCGTTCTCCCCCTCGCGCTGGGGCTGATCGTGTCAGCGTGCCTGCCCGGCGCCGCGCGCGCGCAGGACAGCTTGCGCGTCATCGCCGAGTTCGGGCTCACCTCCGACTACACGAACCAGATCTACTTCGAACAAACGTTCGACAGCACGGCCGTGACCGGGCGGCTGTCGGTGGCCGACCCGCGGGCGCGCGTCGTGGCCGAGGCGATCACGCGGCTATTCGGGGCGAGCGGTCGCTGGACCCTCGACGCATCGAACGTGTTCGGGGTCGGGCCCACGGTCCTGAGGGACGCGGGGCGGGTCGCCGCGGGCGCGGCGCTCTCGCCCGCGCTCAAGGCGCGCGTGGAAGGCGAAGTCGATGCCCGCCGCGACGACACGTTCGACTCCCGCCGCGAGGACCGGCGGGCCGCCGGGCGCACATCGCTCTTGTGGACGAGTGCGGACCACGCGACCGGGGCGCGATTATTCGGGCGGATCGAGGGGCTGCGCTCGAGCGCGGGGACACTCGCGCTGTTTCCCGATTACGACTACAAGCAGGTGGGGCTCGACCTCGATCGCTTCGGGCTCGCGGGCCACGCCACGGCGTCCTATGCTTACGGCACGCGCGCGTTCCCCGACACCTCGGTGCGGAACTACCGGGAGCACACGCTGGCGCTCGACGCACGCTGGCAGCTGGCCAACCCGGTCCGGATCGAGATCGACGCGCTCGGCGAGCGGCGCCGCGCGCCGCGCGACTCGGCGCTGGGGGACCGCTTCGTGTCGACCGACAGCGAGCTGCGGCTGCTGGTGACCCGCGGGGAGCACTTCGAGTGGGGCGGGCTCGCGCGCGCCCGCGGCCAGGTCTACGACGCGCCGACGCCGACGTTCTTCAATGCCTGGATCTGGCGCTACGCGCTGATCGCACGCGTGATTCCCGAGCCGCTCAGCCGGATCGAGTTCCGTCCCGAGATCGAATTGCTGCGCACGCCCCGCTTCGGCGGGGTTCCCGCGGGCACGGGCGCCGGCGACCTCGCGGCGGTGGCGAACGAGGAGTACGACCAGCTCGGCCTGGTGGCCGAGGCCGAGCGGCTGGGCGAAGGGGCCTGGTGGTGGGGGACGCTCTCGGGCGGTCACCGCCGCTACCTCGACGACGGCGCCGATCCGTCGGACCTCTCGGCCCGCTCGAGCTTCTGGTACGCGGAGGTCTCGGCATACGCAGAGCGACGCCTCGGCGCGGGCCTGCGCCTCAGGGCCTCCGCGGACGGGCGCTTCGAGTTCCACCGCGCCACGACCGACAACCTCGCCACCCTCGACCTCACGCTGGGTCTGCGCGTGCGCCTGTAATCGGGTAGGATGGGGCGGTGCGTCCGGCATCCCTGCCGGGCGGAGGGATCAATGCTCATGGAGGATGCATGGCCGGGCATCGGGGTTGGATCGTCGCGTTGATCGTCGTCTTCGGCCTTGCGGGAGCGGGGCTGGTGGCGCTCGGGTTGTTGCTCTCGGACCGCAAGACGCAGGTCAAGCCGGCGACGACGCTGGTGCTCGACTTCCGCGACGAGCTGATCGAGGAGCCGGCCGCGGATGCGCGCAGCCGGCTCTTCTACAAGGACACGCCCACGCTCTGGGATCACCTGCGCGCGCTCGACCACGCCGCGCAGGATCCGCACGTCGAGGCCGTCCTGCTCAAGATCGACGGGATCGACATGGGCTGGGCCAAGTGCGAGGAACTGCGCGACAAGCTGATCGAGCTCCAGGATCACGGCAAGAAGGTCATCGCCTACATCGAGGGGGGCGAGGACCAGGATTACGTGCTCGCAAGCGCGGCCGGCGAGATCTACATGGCGCCGAACTCGAACCTGTTCCTCGACGGCGTATCGTCCGAGGCGATGTACCTCAAGGGAACGCTCGACAAGGTCGGCATTCAGGCCGACATGGAGCACATCGGCGAGTACAAGGACGCCGCCGAACCGCTCACCCGCACCGGCGCCTCGGACGCGTCGCGCGAGGCCTCGAACTCGTTGCTCGACGAGACCTGGAACACCATCGTCTCGGCGATCGTCGACAGTCGGGGCATGGACAGCACCGCGGTCGCCCACCTGATCGACCAGGGGCCGTTCACCTCGAAGCAGGCGTTGGCGGCGGGGCTCGTGGACAGCCTGGTCTATTCCGACGAACTCGACGCCCTGCTCCCCGGGGGCGACGGCGGCGAACGCATCCAGCTCTCCGACTACCTCGCGACGCTGCCCGCCGTCGAGGGGCCGAGCGGCGCTCCGAAGATCGCGGTCGTGCACGCCACCGGCACGATCGTCTCGGGCAAGAGCGGCACCGACCCCTTGTGGGGGCGGACGGTGGGCTCCGATACGTTCCTCGACGCGCTCGATGACGCGCGGCACGAGGCGGGCGTCAAGGCGATCGTCGTGCGCATCGACAGCCCGGGCGGCGAGGTCTACGCCTCGCACCTGATGTGGCGCGGGATCAAGCAGGCCGCCGGCGAGATGCCCGTGGTCGCCTCGTTCTCGGACCTCTCGGCCTCGGGCGGCTACTACATGGCGATGGGGGCGGACACGATCCTCGCGGACGACGCCACCATCACCGGCTCGATCGGCGTCGTCGGCGGCAAGTTCAATCTCAAGGGCCTGTACGACAAGCTGGGCGTCAACGTGGAGACGCTTTCGCGTGGGCAGAACGCGACCTGGCTGTCGTCAACGCGCAGCTTCACCCCGGCCGAGCGCGAGCGTTACGTGACCGAGATGTTCGACGAGTACCGCACGTTCGTCGGCATCGTGGCCGACAACCGCGGGGTCCCCTCCGAGGACATCGACAATCTCGCGCGCGGTCGCGTGTGGACCGGCGGCCAGGCCTACGAGAACGGCCTGGTCGACGAGGTCGGGGGTTTCGAGGACGCGATCGACGTGGCGAAGGTCATGGCGGGGCTCAAGCCCACGACGACTGTGCGCGTCGAGGTCTTCCCGCGCATCAAGCGCACGTTCCTCTCCGAGACGCTGTCGGCGATCCTGAGCGGTGAAGACCTCGAGGACTTCTCGCGCGCCGGGAGCCTCGGTCCGGAATCGAGATTGTGGAACGCATGGGCACGCCGACCGGCCGAGCTCATCGGTTCGCTCGCGCGGCTCGCGCGGTCGCGCCCGCTCGCCCTGATGCCGTTCCGCCTGCACGTGCACTGAGTCTTGCCGTGAAGCTCGACTCCGCCCGCGAACTCAAGCGCTCGTTGCTGGCGGCGCCCGGGTTCCGGCGCAGCACGCCGCCGCGCGCGGGACCGAGCCCGCTGGTCTTCGCGTCCTTCCCCGAGGGCGGGGCCGCCCGCGGCCAGCCCCTGCCGGTCGCGCTCGGGATCGCGGGCAAGGGGAAGGATTGCCGGCTCGCGGTGCGCGTCCACGATCCGTTCCCGGGCATCGGCGATTGGCTCGCGCGCGTGCGCGAAATCGCGCGCGGCGAGGTGGACGTGCGGGTGATCGGTCGCATCGTGCGCCTCGCGCGCGCGCCCCGTTCCGCCCAGGCAGTGCCGTGGCCCGTGAGGCGCCACCGGCCGCTCACCCCCGGAATCTCGGTCGGCCACCTGCGCGTAACTGCGGGCACGCTCGGCGCGATCGTCGAGGCCGCGCGCGCCGGGGCCGGCCCGCGCTACCTGCTCTCGAACAATCACGTGCTTGCCGAGGAGGATCGCGCGCGCAAGGGCGACCTTGTGCTCCAGCCGGGACGGGCCGACGGCGGCCGTGCCCCGGGGGACGCGATCGCGCGGTTCGAGCGCGCCGTAAGGCTCAAGCGCGCTGGGAACCGGGTCGACGCGGCGCTCGCGCGGCTGGAGGACGGAGTGGCGTTCGAGCCCTCGAAGTTGCGCGGTCTCGGCCGGCTCCAAGGCGTGCGCGCCGGGCCTCTCGTCCCGGGGGAGCGGGTCGCCAAGCTTGGCCGCACGACCGGCCTGACGCGCGGCATCGTGAGCGCGATCGAAGTCGACGGCGTGATCGTGGGCTACGACGAGGGCGAGCGCCGCTTCGACGACCAGGTCGAGATCAGCCCCGCCGGGCGCGTGCCGTTCAGCCGCGGCGGCGATTCCGGCTCGCTCATCGTCGACGCCGATCGCCTCGGCGTCGCGCTCTTGTTCGCGGGCAACGACGCGGACACGACCTACGCCAGCCCGCTCCCGGCGGTGCTCGCCGCCCTGCGCGTCCGGCTGGTCACGGGGGTCCCGGCGACGCCCGCCCACGCGGGTCGGTCCCGCGCGCACGCCGCGGCGCGCCGGGCCGCGCGCGCGGCGTTCTCGGCGCATGGCACGGTCGCCGGCGTGGGCATGACGCGCGTGGACGGGCAGCCCGCGATCAAGGTCAACTTCACGGCCCCGCCCAGGGCGCGGGTGCGCATGCCGAAGCACATCCAGGGGCTGCCGGTGGTGGTCGCCGTCGTCGGCGAGATCAAGAAGCAGGACGCCTAGGAGCCTGTCCGAGTAATCACATTCCACTCGCGAACTGTTGAGCGACGTG
>JBDTYW010000064.1:0-8235 GCA_040005445.1 Candidatus Eiseniibacteriota bacterium | reverse complement strand
TGATCAACCTCGAGGTGACGTGGGGCCTGCTCATGGAGAAGGACTTCGCCTACGTTAACCTGTTCGGGCAGAGCGGCGCCGCGCTGTGGAATCCCCTGCGTATCCACAAGGGCATGCACGGCAGCCTGGTCAACGTGACGCCCGCCGTCGACTCGCCCCGCAATGTCTACAAGCAGGCGATCGAGGCTCAGATCGCCCACTTCGCCGACGCCGTCCGCAAGGGCTCCGGTGCGGGCGCCTCGGGCGCCGAGATGCTGGCGGTCATGCGCCTGGTCGACGCCATCTATCGCTCGGCGGAACAGGGGCGCGAGGTGCGCCTCGCCTAGCTCGCGACCCTCCCGCACCGCATTGCCCCGGCCGAGCGCGCCAAGGGCGTGGGCGACGGCCCTCACCTCGGGCGTCCTGCTCGCGCTCGCGTTCCCCCCGATCGACCTCGCGCCGCTCGCCTGGATCGGCCTCGTCCCGGCGGGCCTGTGGCTCGCTTCGGAGGAGCACGGCCGCCGGCGCAGCCCCAGGGAGGCGTGGGGGCTCGGCTATGCGCTGGGCCTCGTGTTCTTCGGCATCGGTCTCCACTGGATCGCGTTTCTCTCCAAGGTCGCGGTGACGGTGTCCTGGATCATGTATCCGGCGTGGTTCGCGGCCGCCGCCTACCTCGCGCTCTATCCGGCGCTCGCGGCCGCGCTCGCCGCGCTCGCGCGCCGGCGACTCGGCCTGCCGATCGCGATCGGCTGGCCGCTGTTCTGGCTGGCGTCGGAATGGCTGCGCGCGCAGGGAGAGCTGGGCTTTCCCTGGCTGCACCTCGGCTACAGCCAGTGGAACGTCCTGGCCGTGCTCCAGCTCGCCACGCTCTCGGGCGTGAGCGGCGTGTCCCTGTTCGTCGCCGCCCTGAACGGGCTCGTGCTCGGGGCGCTGACCCTGGGCGGGCGTGCCCGCATGGCGTGCGCCGCCGCGGCGCTCGCGCTGGTCGCGCTGCCGTTTGCCTGGTACGGCCCGCGCATCCCGCCGGCGCATCCCGCCGGCCCCGCGCTCGGCCTGATCCAGGGCAACGTGCCCGGCAGCGTGAAGTGGAGCGGCAAGCACGAGGACGATGTGCTCGCGAAGTTCATGGTGCTCAGCCGGCAGGCGATTGCCGACGGCGCGCGCTTCGTGATCTGGCCCGAGACCTCGACCGGCAGCTACCTCAGGCAGAACCTCGACCAGCGCATGCGGCTCCAGGACTTCGTGGATTCGACCGAGGTTGCGATTCTCACCGGCTACCCCGACTACCGCTTCACCGGGCCGAAGACGGCGCTGAGCTGGAACGCCGCCGGTGTGTTCTGGCCGCACACCGGGCTCGGGCCGCAGTACGCGAAGATGCATCTCGTCCCGTTCGGCGAGAAGATGCCGTTCGAGTGGCTGATCCCCGCGATCGGCCGGCTCGACCTCGGGCAGGCCGAGTGGACGCCCGGCGCGGATCCCTCGCCGCTGCCCACGCCGTTCGGTCCGGCGGGCGTGCTGGTGTGCTTCGAGTCCATCTTCTCCGACCCGGCGCGCGCGGAGGTGTTGCGCGGCGCGACCTGGCTGGTCGTGCTCACGAACGACGAGTGGTTCGGCAAGAGCGGCGCGCTCGCGCAGCACGCGGAGATGAGCGTATTCCGCGCGGTCGAGCACCGCGTGCCGCTCGCGCGCTGCGCCAACACGGGACTGACATTCCTGGTCGATCCGTGGGGCCGCAAGACGGCGGCGCCGCCGATCTTCGAGGACGCGGTGGTCGTGCTTCCGTTGCCCGCGCCCGCGCACCAGCGCACGCCGTTCACGCGCCTGGGCGACCTCGCCGGTCCGCTGCTCGCCGGCATCGCGGGGCTGGTGTTCGCGCTGTCCCTGGGGCGCCGCCGAGCCCCGTAAGACGGGGGAGCGGGCGCGCGTTGACCCCCGCTCCGCGAGCGGCTATTCTGGGGGCGTCCAGCCCACCAACCTCTCGCAGGAGAACGATTTGAGCCTCAAGGTCGCGATCCTCGGAGCCACCGGCGCCGTCGGCAGCGAGATGGTCCGCGTGCTCGAGAGCCGGCAATTCCCGGTCTCGGAGTTGCGCGCGCTCTCGACCGGACGATCGGCCGGCCGCCCTGTTCCGTTCCGGGGCGAGACCGTCGAGGCGCGTCCGGTCGACGCCCGTTCGTTCGACGGCGTGGACTACGCTCTGTTCGCCGCCGGGGCCGATGCCAGCCGCGAGTGGGCACCCATCGCGCGCCGCGCGGGGGCGACCGTGATCGACAACTCGAACGCCTTCCGCTACGACGACGACGTGCCGTTGGTCGTACCCGAGGTCAACGCCGGCGCACTCTCGCAGGCGCGCGGCCTGGTTGCGAACCCGAATTGCTCGACCATCCAGCTCGTGCTCGTGCTCGCGCCGCTGATGAAGGTCGCGGCGCTGGAGCGTGTCGTGGTCTCGACCTACCAGTCGGTCTCGGGCACGGGCGCCGACGCGCTGGAGGAACTCGCGGAGCAGGTGCGCGCGGACTCCCTCGGCGAGCCGGCGGTGGCACGGATCTACCCGCGCCCGATCGCGTTCAACGTACTGCCCCATATCGACGACTTCCTCGAGAACGGATATTGCCGCGAAGAGATGAAGTTGGTGTGGGAGTCGCGCAAGATCCTCGGCCTGCCCGCGCTGCGGCTCTCGGCGACCACCGTGCGCGTCCCCGTGCGCGTCGGCCACTCGGAGGCGGTGTCGCTCGAGTTCGAGCGCGCGGTCTCGCCCGAGGAGGCGCGCGCGGCGCTGGCGGCCGCGCCCGGCGTGCGCGTCGTGGACGACCCGGCGCACCTTGACTACCCGACGCCGCTCGAGGCAGCCGGCGGGGACGATGCGCTGGTGGGGCGGATCCGGCGCGACCTCTCGCACGAGCGCGGGCTCGCGCTGTTCATCGCGTGCGACAACCTGCGCAAGGGCGCCGCGCTCAACGCCGTCCAGATCGCCGAGTCGATGGCCGGGCGCGCTTCCCCGGCAAGGTCATGAAGGCCGTCGGCGCCGAACGCGGCACGTCGGTCTCGCTCGGCGCGCGCGCAGCCTGGGCGCTGGCGCTCACGGTGTCGGCGGCGATCGTCGCGCAGCCGCTTGCGCTCGCGGCGCTGGCCGGGCTCGCGCTCTTGAGTTTCGCGTGTTCGGGGCGCGGCGCGGCGCTCCCGCGGCTCGTGCCCGCGGCGCTGCTGCTGGGCGGGTTCGCGTTCGCCATCAACGCGGTCGCGCAGGCCGGGACGCCGTTGTTCCCGGATTGGCCGTGGTCCCCGTCGACGCTCGGGGTCACGCTCGGCGCGCGCACCGGGGCGCGGCTCGCGATCACCGCTCTGGCGTGCGGATGGCTGGTGGCGGCGACGTCGCCGTCGAGCGCGGCCGACGCGCTTGCGGGGGCGCTCGGGCGCGCGTTCGGCCGGACCGGGGAGGCGCTCGGCCTGATGGGGATGGTGGCGCTGCGCTTCGGTCCGCTCGCCGCGGAGGAAGGGCAGCGGCTGACGCGTGCGGTCGCCCAGCGCGCCGGCCGCCGACCGGGGCTGTGGGCGGCGCCGGCGATCGCGGTGCCGCTCGTACTTGCCTCGGTGCGCCGCGCCGACCGGCTCGCCTACGTCCTGGCGGCGCGCCATTACGGCGCCGGGCGGCGCACACCGCCGCCTCCGCGCACGCGCACGTGGCGCGATGCGGCGATCGTCCTCGCGGCCGGCGCGGTGGTGGCCGTGGCGGCGCTCGCGCGCCTGTGACGCGGACGATCCGGCTGGTCGTCGAGTACGACGGCACCGACTTCTCGGGCTGGCAGGCGCAGGGCGACCCCGCGATCCGCACGGTGCAGGGGGCGCTCGAGGACGTGCTCTCGATCGTGCTCCAGGAGCGGATCGGGCTCGGCGTGGCGGGGCGGACGGATCGCGGCGTGCACTCCCGCGGCAATGTCGCGAGCCTCGTGACCACGAACCCGTTGCCGCTTTGGCGGCTGGCGCGCGCGCTCGCGGGCCTGCTGCCGAAGGACGTCGGAGTGAGCCGGCTGGCGGTCGTGCCGGACACATTTCACGCGCGCTTTTCGGCGGTGGAGCGGCGCTACGTGTACCGTCTCCTCGACCGGCCCGCGCCGCTCGAAGGGCGGTTTGCCTGGTGGCCGTGGATGCGGCTCGATCCCGAGGCGCTCACCGAGGCGTTCTGTCCGCTCCTCGGCGAGCACGACTTCCGCGCGTTCGCCGGGCGCGATCCGTCGAACCAGCCGCCGCGTCACGGGCGCTGCCGGGTGACGCGACTGGCATTCGTGCCGTGGGCGGGCGGGGTGCAACTCGAGGCGCATGCGAATCGATTTCTCTATCACATGGTGAGGAACCTCGTGGGCACGGCGACTGCGATCACGAAGGGCACGAGGCGGGCCGAGGATCTGCCGGCGATCCTGGCCTCGATGGACCGCCGCACCGCGGGGCCGACGTCGCCGCCCCACGGCCTGACGCTGGAGTCGGTGGTCTACCCGGATCGTTGGGATCCCATCGGCGAGGTGGTCGACGGATGGGGGAGGGCGCTCTCGTGAAGACACACTTCGGCCTCGCGGCGATCGTCCTCGGCGCGTTCATGTCCTCGGCGGGCCCGCTCGCGGCTGCGACCCCGCGCCCGGTCCGCCGCCCGCCGACGATCGACGATTCGCGGCGGAGCGCGATCGTTTCGGCCGCCGAGCGCGCAATGCCCGCGGTCGTGTCGATCTCGGTCGTGACCACGCAGGTCGTGCGCGACAACCCGTTCTACTCGTTCTTTCCCGACGAATTCTTCGACCGCTTCTACCCGCAGTTCGAGCGCAAGGAGCAGTTGCCGTCGCTCGGCTCGGGGGTGATCGTGGATGCTCAGGGTACGGTGCTGACGAACGACCACGTCGTGCGCAATGCCGAGGAGATCAAGGTCACGCTCCCCGACGGCCGGACGTTCCCCGGCCGGGTCCTGGGCGAGAGTCCGGTCTACGACCTGGCGATCGTCGCCATGGACCTCAAGGGCGCGACCGTCCCGGTCGCCCGGCTCGGGACCTCCCAGGGCCTGATCATCGGCGAGTGGGCGATCGCGATCGGCAATCCGTTCGGCTTCCTGCTCAACGACCCGAGCCCGTCGGTCACCGCGGGCGTGGTCAGCGCGATGAAGCGCGATATCAAGGGCGGCGTGGGCGAAGGCGGCATCTACAAGAACATGATCCAGACCGATGCTGCGATCAATCCTGGGAACTCCGGCGGGCCGCTGGTCAACGGGCTGGGCGAGGTGATCGGCATCAACACGTTCATCTTCACGCGCGGCGGCGGCTCGCTCGGCATGGGGTTCGCGATCCCGATCGACACCGCGAAGCGCCTGCTCGCCGAGGTCAAGCGCTTCGGCCGCATCCGACTCGCGTGGTCGGGCCTCCAGGTCCAGCCGGTGACGCCCTACCTCGCGAGCCGGCTCGCCATCGCGAAGCCGGGCGGCCTCGTGATCTCCCGGGTGGATGCGAAGAGCCCCGCGGTGGCGGCGGGGCTGGCCCCCGGTGACATCATCTACAAGGTGAACGGCGAGTCCGTGAACACCGGCGAGGATGCCCAGCGCTCGATCTTCGGGGCGGGCGTGGGCGACACCGTGCGGCTCGACTTCGAGCGCGCGGGCAAGCCGCTGTCCGCGAGCCTCGTCCTCGCCGAGTCGCCGCCGGCCGCGGCCGACAGTTCGGGGACCCGGTGATCGCGCGCTATTCGCGCCCGGCGATGGCACGGCTGTGGCACGACGACGCGCGCTACGGTCGGTGGCTCGCGGTCGAGGTGGCAGCCGTGCGCGCGCAGGAGGAGGCCGGGCTCTGTCCCCCGGGCACCGCCGATGCGATCGCCGCACACGCGCGCTTCGACGCGGGGCGCATCGACGCGCTCGAGGCCACGCTGCACCACGACGTGATCGCGTTCCTGACCGACGTGGGCGCCGCATTGGGCGAGGAGAAGCGCTTCCTTCACCAGGGCATGACCTCGTCCGACCTCGTGGACACGGCGCTCGCGCTCACGCTCGGCGAGGCCGGCCGGCTCCTTTGCTCCGGCATCGACCGCCTCCTGGCGGCGCTGCTCGCGCTCGCCGAGACGCACCGCTCGACCGTCATGGTCGGACGCACGCACGGCGTGCATGCCGAGCCAATCACGTTCGGCCTCAAGGTCCTGACCTGGGCGACCGCGGTCGACCGCTCGCGCCGGGGGCTCGAGGCCGCGCTCGCCGGGTGTGCCGTGGGCAAGCTCTCAGGCGCGGTCGGGCAGGCGGCGCACGTGTCGCCGGCGATCGAGGAGGCGTTCCTCGCGGCGCTCGGCCTCGCGCCCGAGCCGGTCGCGACCCAGGTGGTCGCGCGCGATCGGCACGCCCGCCTGCTCTCGGCGCTGGCGCACCTCGCGGCGAACTACGAGCGGGTGGCAACCGAGATCCGCCACCTCCAGCGCACCGAGGTGCGCGAGCTGGAGGAGCCGTTCGGCGCGGGGCAGAAGGGCAGCTCGGCGATGCCGCACAAGCGCAACCCGGTCGTGTGCGAGCGCATCAGCGGGCTGGCGCGCCTGTTCCGCGGCTACGAGGTTGCGGCACTCGAAAACGTCGCGCTCTGGCACGAGCGCGACATCAGCCACTCCTCGGTCGAGCGCGTGATCCTGCCCGACGCGTTCCTGCTCGCCGACTACCTGACCGATCGGCTGGGCTGGGTGATCGAGGGCCTGTCGGTCGACCGGGAGCGCATGCGTGCGAACCTCGACGCCTCGGGTGGCCTGGTCTTCTCGCAGCGCGTGCTGCTCGAACTCACGGCCGCCGGCCTCGCCCGCGAGGACGCGTACGCGATCGTCCAGCGCTGCGCGATGGCGGCGTGGCGGGGCGAAGGGCGCTTCGCCGACCTGCTCGCGCTCGAACCCGACGTGGGCGCGCGGCTCGGGACGAAGCTCGCGAGCTGTTTCGAGGTCTCGCACTTCCTGGTCTCGGTCGACGCGCTGTTCGCGCGCGCCGGCACCGCGCTCGCGGTGGGCCGATCATGACCGCGCTCGCCTCCGCGTCCCCTCGCTTCGACGAGGCGGACTTCGCGAGCGAGGCGGCGCGGACTGCGCTCGCCGCGCGGCTCGCCCCGGCGGGGATCCGCCTCGACGCCGACGAGCTGGGACTGCTGATCGAGCGCCTCGGGCGCGTGCCGCGCTGGGCCGAGCTCGTGATCATGAACACGATGTGGAGCGAGCACTGCTCCTACAAGTCGACGCGCCACCTGCTCGGGCAGCTCCCCACCGAGGCGCCCCAGGTCGTGCTCGGGCCGGGCGAGGATGCCGGCGCGGTCTGGCTCGGCGACCACGCGGGCGCGCGCTGGCTCGCGGTGCTGGCGCACGAGAGCCACAACCATCCGAGCCAGATCGTGCCCTACGAGGGGGCGGCCACGGGCGTGGGTGGGATCGTGCGCGACGTCTACTGCATGGGAGCCGAGGTCATCGGCGTGCTCGACGCGCTGCGCATGGGCACGGGCCGCGCGGGCGGGGGGCTCAAGGCGCGCGAAATCCTGGGCGGCGTGGTCTCCGGCATCGCCGACTACGGCAATGCGTTGGGCGTGCCGAACCTCGGCGGCGACCTCGAGTTCCACCCGGGCTACGACGCGAACGTGCTGGTCAACGTGGTCGCGCTCGGCGTGGTCGAGGAGACCCGCCTCGTGCACTCGTGCGTGCCGGGAGCGGGCGACTATGCGTTCGTGCTCGTCGGCAAGCCGACCGACAACTCCGGTTTCGGCGGCGCGGCGTTCTCCTCGGGCGTGCTCGGCGGCGACTCCGATCAGCGCGGCGCCGTGCAATTGCCCGATCCGTTCCTCATGCGTGTGCTGGCGGTGGCGAACCGCGCCGTGCTCGACCTCGCGCACCTGCGCGGCTGGGCGATCGGCTTCAAGGACCTGGGCGCGGGCGGGATCGCCTGCGTGACCAGCGAGCTCGCGGACCACGGCGGCGTCGGCGCCGACATCGGGCTCGACCGGGCGCACCGCGTGTCCGACCCGCTGCCGCCCGAGGTGCTGTTGTGCGCGGAGACCCAGGAGCGATTCTGCTTCGTGGTGCCGTGGGAGGCGCGCGACGAGGTGGTCGCGATCTACAACCAGCGCTTTGCGCTCGGGGAGATCCTTGCCGGCGCCGGTGCCTCGGTGATCGGGCGCACGCGCGCGGACGGCCTCTACCGCGTGACCTGGAACGACCAGGTGGTGGTCGAGTGCCCGGTCTCGTTCCTGACCTCGGGAGTGCGGCGCGAGCGACGTC
>JBDTYW010000063.1:0-8294 GCA_040005445.1 Candidatus Eiseniibacteriota bacterium | reverse complement strand
TGGTTCGAGACCTGGCTGACGTAGATGTCGAGCATGGTCGCGAGCTCGTCGCGGATGGCGTCGAGCAGGTCGGCGGTGCGCGCGAGGCGATCGTAGACATCGCGCAGGTAGGGCCGCATCTCGGGCCGGATCATCTCGAACTCGTCGCGCGTGAGCGCGAGGATGGTGTCGCGCTGCGGCCCGATGATGCGCCTCAGCGCCGAGATTCCCCGCTTGAAGCGCAGGATCTCGGCCAGTAGCTGCCGGCTCGGGAGGTTCAGGATGCGCTCCTCGAGCTGGTCCACCTCGCCCTGCACGCGCTCGAGGATCGGGGCGTAGTTGTCGACCATCACGTCGAGGATCAGGTAGAGCACGTGGTCGGGGCCCTTCGCCAGGATCTGCCCGCGCCGGCACACCACCTCGTGCGCACGCGTTACGCCGCGCGTCGGCTCCTCGTGATAGGTGACGATGAAGTTGCGCCCGAGCAGGACGTCGAGTTCCTTGATCACGGGCCCGTCGTCGCCGACTTCCCAGCGGGCCGAGTGGACGGCGAGGTAGAGGTACTGGTCGTAGTCGTCGACGCGCGGAAAGTTTACATCCATGACGCAGTCTTCGACCGCCATGGGATGGAACACGAACGTCGGGGCCAGCGCATCGAAACCCGCCGCCCCGGTGTTCTGCAGGTCGATCCAGAGGCGCGCCCCGGGGTCGGCGTGCAGAGCGGGCAGTTCGTCGATCGTGAAGCCGCGCGCGGTCTCGCCCGTTGCGACGGTCAGCGTGGTCCGGGGTTCGGTCATGGGCCGGTACCCTACACCCGTGAGCGCCGGCTGCCCAGCCCGCGCCGGCCCGCCGCATGCTAGACTGCGCCCGCGCCCCACCCCCAACCGCACGACTCGACCCCGGAGGACCCATGCTTCCTCGACATCGCGCCGCCTGTTCCCTCGCACTCGGCCTCGCGCTCGCGACCACCCTCGAGGCCCACGCCCAGGGCTCGGACTTCGACAAGGTCGAGATCAAGACCCAGCCGTTGTCGGGCGGCGTCTCCGCCCTGTTCGGCGCGGGCGGCAACATCGGGGTCTTCGTCTCGCCGGACGGCGTGCTCCTGGTCGACGACCAGTTTGCCCCCCTGACCCCGAAGATCGTGGCCGCGGTCAAGGCGCTGAGCGACAAGCCGGTCCGCCTCGTGCTCGATACGCACTGGCACGGCGATCACGTCGGGGGCAACGCGAATCTCGCCCAGGGCGGGGCCGTGATCGTGGCCCAGGACAACGTGCGCAAGCGCATGACCGAGGGGCAGGTCTCGAAATTCTTCGATCGCACGACGCCGCCCGTGACGGGGGCCGCGCTGCCGCTGGTCACGTTCGAGCGCGACGTCACGTTCCACCTCGGCGACGAGACCATCCGGGCGCTCCACGTCGACCGCGCCCACACCGACGGCGACGTAATCGTGCGCTTCGAGAAGGCGAACGTCGTGCACATGGGCGACACCTACTTCAACGGCATGTACCCGATCATCGACCTCGAGTCCGGCGGTTCCCTGGACGGCATGATCGCAGCCGTCGACCGCGCGCTGCCGCTGGTCGACGCGGGCACGAAGGTGATCCCGGGGCACGGGCCCATGGGCGATCGTGCGAGCCTGGTCGAGTATCGCGCGATGCTCGCGGGCATCCGCGCGGCTGTCCTCCCGATGGTCCGGCGTGGCCGGACGCTCGCGCAGGTCGAGGCCGCAAAGCCCACCGCCGCCTACGATGAGAAGTGGGGCAAGGGATACCTCAAGCCCGACCGCTTCACCGAAGTCGTCTTCAACAGCCTGAAGGCCGTCCCCCTGCGCGGCCGGAACTGACGCGCCCATCCCGGAGATCCGCATGTCGACCGTTCTCGATCCCGCCATCCGCATCGCCCCCGAGGTCAGCGCGCTCACCGACGAGGTGGTCGCGCTGCGCCGGGACTTTCACGCCCATCCCGAACTGCTGTTCGACCTGCCGTACACCAGCGGCAAGGTCGCCGATTACCTCCAGACGCTCGGCCTCGAGGTGCGCACCGGCATCGGCAAGTCGGGCGTGGTCGCGATCCTCGAGGGGAAGAAGCCGGGCCGGACCGTGCTCTATCGCGCGGACATGGACGCGCTCCCGCTGACCGAGGAGACCGGCGCGCCCTACGCCTCGAAGAATCCCGGCTTCATGCACGCCTGCGGTCACGACGGGCACACCGCGGTCGCGCTCGTGATGGCGCGCATCCTCGCGGGGATGCGCGGCGAGTTCGCGGGCCGGGTTGCCATGCTGTTCCAGCCCGCCGAGGAGGGCGGCGACGGGGCGGGCGCGATGATCAAGGACGGCGTTCTCGACTGGGTGAAGCCCGATGTCAGCTTCGCGATGCACCTCAATAACGACGAGCCGGTCGGCAACGTGGGAGTCAAGGTCGGGGGCGTCTACGCGGGCTCGAACGAGTTCCAGATCACGCTCTCCTCCCGCGGCGGGCACGGCGCGTCGCCACACCAGGCGCCGGACCTGATCGTCGTTGCCTCCCACATCGTGCTCGCGCTGCAGACCGTGGTCAGCCGCTCGGTCGACCCGTGCGAGACCGCGGTCATGACGGTCGGCCTGCTGCACGCGGGGACGAAGTCGAACATCCTGCCGACGACGGCCCGCCTCGAGGGCACAGTGCGCACGTTCGACCGCGCGCTCACCGACCACATCAAGGGCCGCATCGAGACGCTCGCCACGGCGATCGCCGGGGCGCACGGCGCGGGCATCGACTTCGCGTTCCAGTACAATTACCCGCCCACGATCAACGCGGAGGGCCCGACGGAGCTCGTGCGCGAAGTCGCCACCGCGCTTGTGGGCAAGGACCGCATCACGCAGTTCTGGACGACCGGATCAGAGGACATGTCGCGTTTCCTCGAGCGCGTCCCCGGCTGCTACTACAACGTCGGCTCCGCGAACGCCGATGCGTCGAAGACCTTCCCGCACCATTCCGGCCGCTTCAATCCGGAGGAGGCCGCGCTCCCGCTGGCCGTGGACCTGGGCGTGCGCGTGATCCGCCGCGCGCTCGAGATCGGGACGGGCGCGTGAGCGACGAGTCGCGACCGCCCTCGCGCATCATCCTGCCGGGTGGAGGCAAGCCCGGCGGGCTGGTCGGACCCGACGGCCGGCCGCTGTTCAGCGAGCCCGCGGATGCGCCGCCCGAGGAGCGCCTGCCGACCCATCCGCGCCTGCGCGCCGTCGAGTTGCAGGAGGCGAATGAGGGTGGGCGCTCGCTCGTGGTGCTGGTGGATCCCTCGGGCGTCGCGCCGCAGGCGCTGGCAATCGCCGCCGAGGCCATGCCCGTGCTCCTGATGCTCGACGGCTCGGTGGCACTCGAGGACCTGATCGACCTCGTCACGCGCGAGACCGGCGACCCGCGCGCCGGTGACAGCATCCGCACGCTGGTCGAGGAGCTGGACCGCAGGCTGTTCCTCGAGTCGCCGCGCTACGAGGCGGCGCTCGCGGTCGTGCGCGAGGAATACCGCGCCCGGCCTGCGCGCGAGGCGGCGCTCGCGGGGCTGTCGTATCCGGAAGACCGGGCTGAGCTCGAGAGCTTCCTCGCCACGCACGAAGCCACCGCCCGATCCTGGCGCTCGGGCGCCGCAGCGGCGCCCGGCGTCGAGGCCGCGCCGGCCGCGCCCGCGGGCGGCGCGCCGCGCGCGCTGGCAGCTCCGCACATCGACCTGCGCCGCGGCGGGCCCGTGGTCGCGCGCGCGTTTCTCGAGCTCGAGGACGTTCCCGACGATGCGCGGCCCGATGTCGTGTTCGTGTTCGGGACGGGGCACCTCATGGTCGAGGAGCCGTTCGCCGTCACCGCCAAGTCGTTCGAGACCCCGCTCGGGCTGGTCGAGACCGACGCCGAGGTCGTGGCGGCGCTTGCGGCCGCCTGCGGACCCTCGCTGCTGCACGAAGAGCTGGCGCATCGCGACGAGCACTCGATCGAGTTCCAGGTGCTGGAGCTCAAGCGCCGCTTCGGCGATCGCGCGTTCCGCATCGTGCCGGTGCTCGCCGGCGGCTTCGGGGGCCTCGTGCGCTACGAGCGTCGCCCGGCCGAGGAACCGCGCGTCGAGGCGCTGGTCGGGGCGCTGCGCGCGGAGGCCGATCGACTGGCCGCCGCCGGGAAGCGCGCCCTGTTCGTCGCCGGAGTCGACCTGTCACACGTCGGCGCCCGCTTCGGCGACCCGGGCGACCTGACCGCCGAGGCCCTGGCCGCGGTCGAGCAGGTCGATCGCGCCGCGCTCGCCGCCGCCGTGGCCGGCGACGCCGAGGGCTGGTTCGACGCGATCGCGGCCGGGGGGGACGCCACGCGGATCTGCGGGTTCGCCCCGATGTACGTGATGCTCAGGGCCTCGCAGCCGGGCGCGGGGCGGCTCCTGGCCTACGAGCAATCGATCGAGGAGGGCGGCTCGATGGTCTCGTACGCGTCGATTGCATGGCCCTGATCCGGAGCGTTAGGCTGGTGGCATGATCCTGACCCGACCGGCCGTTCTCGCCCTGGCCGCGGCCTGCGCCGTGGCCCTCGCCATGCCCGCCCGCGCGGAGGGGCCGAAGCCGTGGACGCCGAAGTCGCCGGGCAGCCAGGGTGTCTCCGCGCCCGCCCCGGCCGCCGCATACGACACGCTGCGCACGCCGCCGAGCGATCGCCCGCTGCCCACGCCGGCGGGCGTCACGCGCTCGCTCGACCTGCGTTACGAACCGTCCGTTCCCGACTCGCTGCTGCCGCTCGTGCCGCTTTATCGCGAGATCAAGACCGACGAGACGCTCTCGGTGTATCTCGGGGCGCTGCGCCAGGACCTGCCGGTCCGCCCATACCCGGTCGTGGAAGACGGCCAGACCGTCCACGCGACGGTCGACGGCCTCGACGGCCAGAGCCACCTCGCGATCGTGCTCATGGTGCCGTGGTTCGGGGACATCCTGCCCAAGCCGTACGCGCTCGGTTCGCTCGTGGTCAAGGTCGACGATGCTCCGGAGCTGAAGTCGAAGCTCATGTTCACGCCCGGGCCCGTGATCTATGTCCCGGGGCAGCGGCCGCTGCCGGTGTCGAACCCGACGCTGGTCACGATCCCGCTCGCGCCGGGCCGGCACCGGGTCCAGGTCAAGCTCAAGGGCCTCGAGGCGGCGTACGCGTTCCTGTTGCTCGGGCAGCCTCGGCTCACCCCGCCGGCGATCGAGCGCGCGCGCTGATCGCCGGGGCGCGGCTCAGGCCTCGACCGCTGCGAGCACCTCGTCGACGTGGCCGTCGACTTTGACCTTGCGGAACTCCACCTTGAGCCTGCCCTCGGGGTCGATCACGAACGTCGAGCGCTCGATTCCCATGTAGGTCCTGCCATACATCGACTTCTCGACCCACACGCCGTACTTCTCGGCCACCGCGTGGTCGGCGTCGGACAGCAGCGTGAACGGCAGTTCGAACTTCTCGATGAACTTGTCGTGGGACTTGAGCGAGTCGGGGCTCACGCCCAGCACCATCGCCTTCTTGCTCGTGAATTTCTTGAGGGCATCGCGAAACCCGCAGGCCTCCTTCGTGCACCCGGGCGTGTCGTCCTTGGGATAAAAGTAGAGCACGACGGTCTTGCCCTCGAGATCCTTTAGCGCGACGTCTTCTCCGTGCGAACCCGGGAGCTTGAACTCCGGGGCCTTCTTGCCGACAGCGACGGCCATGGGCTGCGTTCTCCTGTGGGGGGGGGCGTCGAGGGAGCGGTGGGAGCGGGCTCATTGTGCGGCAGCCGCGATGCGCCTGCAAGCGGAGCGCTCAGATCTCCCCGCGGTCGATCAGCGCCTTGAGTTTCAAGCCGCTCGGCCTCACCGTGCGCCGCTGGGTCTCGTAATCGACGCCCAGGAGGCCGAAGCGCGGGCGGAAGCCGTCGGCCCACTCGTAGTTGTCGAGCAGCGACCAGTACAGGTACCCGACCACCGGCGCGCCTTCGTCGATCGCGCGCGCGACCTGCCACAGGTGGAGCAGCAGGAACGTCCAGCGGTCCTCGTCATCGTCCACCGCGGTGCCGTTCTCGGTGATCAGGATCGGCAGGCCGTACTTGCGGTCATCGGCCAGGATGCGAGCCAATCCCTCCGGATACATCTCCCACCCGATCGCATTGCGCTTGCCGATGTGCGAGTGGTGCTCGAGCGTGCACACGTAGCCGAGCATGCCGGCGAAATCGAGGCCCGTGTTGCGCACGAAGTCGCGCGTGTAGTAGTTGACTCCCACGTAGTCGAGCGTCCGCCCGAAGGGCAGCCGCTCCCAGAACAGGCCGGGCACGCGCAGGACGCCCTTGTGCAGCGCGTCGAGGAACAGGTTGTTGAACAGGTAGTGCCGAAGCTTTGTGGAGATGCGGTCGAGCAGTCGCTTCGGATTGCAGGGCGTGAAGATCAGCGAGTGCTTCGCGACCGAGACCATGGCATCGGGGCGCGCAGCATGGATCGCGTGAAAGGCGCGCACGTGCGCCCGCAGCATGCGGCGGAAGACCTGGAGCCCGTTCGGGAAGTCGTTCACCTTGCCGGGCGGCCACTGGCCGAGCATCCAGCCCTTGAACACCTGCACGACCGGCTCGTTGAGCGTCACCCACCAGCGCACGAGGTCCCGGTACTCGGCGGCGACGCGCGTGGCGTAGCGCTCGAACCAGGTCTCGAACTGCGGGCTCTCCCAACCGCCCTGCGCCGCGGCCCAGCGCGGCAGCGTGTAGTGAAGAATCGTCACCACGGGCGTGATCCCGCGCGCGTGCAGCGCCTCGAGCATGCGGCGGTAGTGGGCCAGCGCTTCCGGGTCGAACCGCCCCTCCTCGGGTTCGATACGGCTCCACTCGAGCGAGAAACGGTACGCGCTGTGCCCGAGGGAACGGGCGAGGTCGAAGTCCTCGCCATAGCGCTCGAAGTGCTCGGCCGCGCGGCCGGATGCTTCCGCCACGCGCCCCGCAGATTCCCAGTCGGACCAGTCGTTGTTCGTGATGCCGCCCTCGACCTGCTGCGCGGCGGTGGCCGAGCCCCAGAAGAACCCCGCCGGAAAGCGGAAGTTGGCGGAATGGATGCCGGGCGTCTCGCCGGCGTGCTCGTCAGGATGCGTGGCAGGTTCCACCATGGATTCCCCCGTGCGGAGCCCCGCGCCCCGTTGTCACGCTTCAATGTCCGGGGACGGCCGGGAGTTCCCGGGCGGCCTCAGGCGGTGGCGCGGGGGCCCCTCCGGCCGAGCGTCTCGACCAGCAGCATCCCGGCCAGGATCAGGGCCATGCCGACCAGCGTCCGCGGCGTGAAGCGCTCGCGCCCGAGCGCGATCGAGAACATGAGGGCAAACACGGGCTCGAGCGTGAACAGCACCCCCACCCGTACGGCCGACATGCGCGCCTGTGCCCAGGTCTGCAGGAAGAACGCGAGCGCCGTGGCGGCACAGCCCATGTAGAGCACGGCCAGCAGGGTGGCGCTCGGCAGCGGCTCGAACAGGCCGCGGAGGGTGGCGCCGCCCTTGAGCAGGAGAGCATCGAGCGGGAGACACAAGAGCGCCCAGACGGTGCAGCCCAGCACCTGCACCGCGGTCAGCGCGATCGCCGACTTCCCGGGCGCCACCCGCTCGAGCACGAGCACGTGACAGGCGACAGCGATCGCGGTGCCGATCGTCCACAATTCGCCCGGGCCGATCGTCCAGTCCCCGCGCACGGACAGCGCGCCAAGGCCGACGAGCGCGGCGATCGCGCCCGCCCAGGTCCAGGCTTCGATCGCGCGCCCGAGGAACACGACGCTGAACACGGGAACGAGCACGACCGAGAAGCCCGTAAGAAATGCCGACGTCGCCGGGGACGCCCACACCAGCCCGAACGTCTGCGTCAGGAACGAGAGGAAGAACGGCAGCGACGCGAGCGCGCCCGCCCGCCAGGTCGCCCGATCGAATCGCGCACGCGCCAGAATGGCGACCGCGAACAGCACGACCGCGGCCACGCCAAAGCGCAGGAGCACGAAGCGCATCGGCGAGATGTGCTCGAGGGCGTCCTTGACGGTGATGAACGTCGAGCCCCAGATCAGCGTTGTTAAGACCAGCGCAAGGTCGGTCATCTCGCGACCCGGGGGCTACTCGCCGAGCGGGGAGCGCCGGCTCGACCTGCGGCCGGGCTCGTTCTGGGCGAGCGCGAACGAGAGGCTTTCGAGCTCGATCGCCATGTTGACCGTGCGCAGCGCGACCGTGTCGGGGAGGAACAGCTTGCGCGGCGCGAAGTTCAAGATGCCGCGCAGGCCGACCCGCACCATCGCGTCGGCGATCTCCTGGGCATGCTGCGCCGGGGTCGCGATCACGCCGATCTCGATGCC
>JBDTYW010000062.1:0-8342 GCA_040005445.1 Candidatus Eiseniibacteriota bacterium | reverse complement strand
CCACGTTCCTCGGCGCCAAGGTCCTGATCGCCGCGGGGCTGCCGATCCTGTTCTTCCTGGTCGTCTCCTGGATGGCGATGTCGCTCAGCAACATCCTGATCTGGATGATCGTGCTCGCCGTGTTCGGCTTCTACCTGCCGACGCTCTACCTGTGGTCGAAGTCGAACGAGCGCAAGCTCGAGGTCACGCATGCGCTGCCCGACGCGCTCGATCTGTTGGTGGTCTGCGTCGAGGCCGGCCTCGGACTCAACGCCGCGATCGTCAAGGTGGCCGGCGAGATGCAGCTCGCCAGCCCCGTGCTCGCGAGCGAGCTACGCCAGGTCAACAACGAGATGAAGGCGGGCATCAATCGCATCGACGCGTTGCGAAACCTCGCGGACCGCACCGGCGTGCCCGACGTCAAGAGCCTGGTCGCCGTGCTGGTGCAGACCGATCGCCTGGGGACGAGCGTCGCGGCGTCGTTGCGCGCCCAGTCAGACTCGCTCCGCATCAAGCGGCGCCAGCGCGCAGAAGAAGCGGCGCACAAGGTCGCGGTCAAGCTCGTGTTCCCGCTGGTGCTGTGCATTTTCCCCGAGCTGCTCCTGATCCTGCTCGGGCCGGGCATGCTGTCGATCTACCACGCGATGTCGGACGTCTCGGTCAGCCGGTAGAGCAGGGCCCCTTTCGGGGCGAGAAACGGCCCTCGGGCCGGGGCAGGTACCTCGAAAGGTGGTGACTGGATGGACAAAACCACGATGATCCTGATTCTCGCGGCTGTCGTGCTCTTCATCGCCTACATGGTGCGACGCGGTTCGCGCAAGGGCCAGGGTCGCAAGTCGGGTCGCTAACCCGCCGGACCGAAACGCCCGGCGAGACCGGGGCAAGCAGGATCGACGGGCTTCGCCGAGCGGCGGGGCCCGTTTCGCTTTCGGGACGGATCGCGACCTTGCCCGCGCTCGCTGCCCGGCCTACTCTCGCCCCCATGGACCTCGTGCGCGCCCGCAACCTGACCCGCAACACCGTGATCGCCGAAACCGTCGAAGTGGCGGAGACGAGCGAGACCCGCAGTCGCGGGCTGCTCGGGCGCTCCGGGTTGGCGCCCGGCGCCGGGCTGTGGATCGTGCCCTGCGAATGGGTGCACATGTTCGGCATGAAGTTCGCGATCGACATCGTCGTGCTCGACAAGCGGGACGTGGTCGTGGGCGTGCAGGAGAAGCTCAGGCCGGGCTGGATCGGGAAGTTCTTCTGGGGCGCGCACTCGACGCTCGAGCTGCCGGTCGGGGCGATCCGCGCCTCCGGCACGCTCAAGGGCGATCGCGTGGCGTGGGAGGATCACGGTGGCGAATCCGTCTGACGCGAGCGCCGAGGCGTTCGCCCGCACCATCCTGGAGGGCTTCCGCTTCGCGGGGGCCCCGGTGCCGCTGGGCGGTGCCATGCACGCGGGCGAGTGCCACCCGGAGCTCAAGGTCGCCGCGGCACTGGCGCTCATGAATCGGCACGGCCTGGTGGCCGGCGCGACCGGGACCGGCAAGACCAAGACGCTGCAGGGCATGGCCGAGCAGCTCTCCGCGGTGGGCGTGCCGGTGTTCCTCGCGGACCTCAAGGGCGACCTCTCCGGGCTCGCCACGCCGGGCGAGGCCTCACCGAAGGTCGCCGAGCGCGCGCAATCGCTCGGGATCTCGTTCAGGCCGCAGGGCTTTCCGGTCGAGTTCCTGAGCCTGACCGGCAAGCGCGGCGCGGCGATGCGCGCCACGGTCGCCGACTTCGGGCCGCTCCTGCTCGCCAAGGCGCTCGACCTCAATGACACGCAGGCGTCCGTGCTCGCGCTGGTGTTCAAGTTCGCCGACGACCAGCAGCTCCCGCTGCTCGACCTCGCCGATCTGCGCGCCGTGGTGTCGTGGTTGGCGGGCGACGATCCGCCCGACCTGTCGCAGTACGGTGGACTGTCGAAGTCCACCGCGGGCGTGCTCGTGCGCAAGCTGACCGAGCTCGAGCTCCAGGGCGCCGGCGAGTTCTTCGGCGAGCCGGCGTTCGACGTGCACGACCTGCTGCGCACCGCGAGCGACGGCCGCGGCGTGATCTCGATCCTCGAACTGTCGGATGTACAGGACCGGCCGCGCCTGTTCTCGACGTTCCTGATGTGGCTGCTGGCCGAGCTCTACGAGGAGCTGCCGGAGCGGGGCGACACCGACAAGCCGCTGCTGGTGTTCTTCTTCGACGAGGCGCACTACCTGTTCGACGACGCCTCGAAGGCTCTGACCGAGCAGATCACGCAGGTCGTGCGGCTGATTCGCTCCAAGGGCGTGGGCATCTTCTTCGTCACGCAGACCCCGAGCGACGTGCCATCGCCCGTGCTCGAACAGCTCGGCAACCGGATCCAGCACGCACTGCGCGCATTCACCCCGAACGACGCGAAGGCGCTCAAGGCCACCGTCAGCACGTTCCCGACGACCCCGTTCTACGACCTCGCGGAGACGCTCACCACGCTTGCGATCGGGGAGGCCGTGGTGTCGGTGCTCGCCGAGTCGGGTTCCCCGGCGCCCGTGGTCGCGACCCGTATGTTGCCGCCGGCCTCGCGCATGGCGCCGCTGTCCGACGCCGAGTTCGCCTCGGCGATCGCGGGATCCCCGCTCGCGACGAAGCTCGCGCAGGCGATCGACCGCGAGAGCGCGCGCGAGCTGCTCGCCGCCCGGACGGGACGCGGGGAGACGACCTCGGCCCCAGCCGGGTCCGCCCCGGCGCCGGATCCGCCCCACGGGAAGGCGGCGCCCACGACCGGGGCTGCGGTCGTTGCGGCCGCCGGAAGCATCCTGGGGGGATTGCTCAAGTTCGCGACCAGCCGGCGCGGGCAGACGCTGATCCGGGGCGTGCTCGGGACGCCGACGCGGCGCCGGCGGTAGGGAGCCGCCCGGGAGTGGTGCCAGGGGCGCCCCGTGGCGGGGCGCCCTACGCATCCGTGCCTGGCTTCCGGGGAAGAAAATAGCGGCAGCGGACCCCTGACCGCGAACCTCAGGTGGCGGCCCTTGGTAGGGGTCGAGGCCCGCATGCCGACTTCGAGAGCTGTCTCGACACTCGATCCCCATACAAATCGCGTGCCGGGCCCGGGGGCCCGCTTCCCCTCCCTCGCTGCCTCCGATGAAGCTCCGTTGCTGCAACCTCTTGACCCAAGTCGGACCCGTGCGAACCCAGCTCCGTTCGCGGGAACTTCGTCGGCTCTTTCGGGTAATTTGTTCCATAGCGGGATCGGTTTCGGGTCAGAGTTACTCATTTTGTGCTCCAGGAGGCGAGTTGCTGCTGGACCTTGACGCCGCTTTGCCTGAATGTCTTACGCGCTGCGGTCCCCGGGCCCTCCCCGGCTCTTCGCTGCGACCACCCGCCCCCGTCCCGCCCCGGCCGGGTGCAACTCCGAAGGAACCGCTGTGCTCGAAGACTCCGACTCCCCGCCGGAAGGCGCCTCGCGCGACCTGCCGGTGACCGACGACACGCTGGGTGTGGCTCCCGGCAAGCGGCGCGTGCTCGTGGTCGACGACTATGGGCCGAGCGCCGACGGCCTGGTCGAGCACCTCGAGACCTGGGGCTTTTCAGCCCGGGCCGCCTACAGCGCCGAGCAGGCGCTGGCGGCCGCCGAGGAATTCGATCCCGAGTTGGTCGTCTCCGACCTCGTGATGCCCGGCGCCGACGGCATCCAGTTGCTCGAGAAGCTCCGGGCCCAGAATCTCAACGTGGAGTTCCTCATGCTCACCGGACAGGGCACGATCGAAACCGCCAAGGAGGCGATCCAGAAGGGCGCATTCGATTACCTGACGAAGCCGGTGGACCCGCCGCACCTGCGCCACCTGCTCACGCTCGCGGCCGAGCGGCTGGAGAGCCGGCGCACAATGTTCCGCCTGCGCCGCGTGCTCCAGAACCACGGCTGGTACGACGAGCTGATGGGCGAGTCGCCGCCCATGATCGAGCTCAAGCGCATGATCGAGCAAGTCGCGCCGTCGGCCGCCTCGGTCATGATCACGGGCGAGAGCGGCACCGGGAAGGAACTGGTCGCGCGCACGCTGCATCGTCGCTCCCTGCGCGCGGCCCAGCCGTTCATCCCGATCAACTGCGCCGCGATTCCCGAGAACCTGCTGGAGAGCGAGCTCTTCGGCCATGAGCGCGGGGCGTTCACCGGGGCGGTGGCCACGCGCCAGGGCTGCTTCGAGCTGGCGCACGGCGGCACGGTGTTCCTCGACGAGATCGGGGAGATGCCCGCGCTGCTCCAGGCGAAGCTCCTGCGCGCGCTCGAGGAACGAAGCTTCCGCCGCGTCGGGGGCAGCCAGGAGATCCACGTCGACGTGCGCGTGATCGCAGCCACGAATCGCGATCTCGAGGAGGCCCGGCGCACTGGCGCGCTGCGCGAGGACCTGTACTACCGGCTGAACGTGTTCCACCTCCACCTCGCGCCCCTGCGCGACCGGGGGGAGGACAAGCTCGCGCTCGCGCAGCTGTTCGTCGTGTTCTTCGCTCATCGCGAGGCCAAGCCCGTGGTCGGACTCGACGACGCCACGCGCTACCTGATCATGCGCTATGCCTGGCCGGGCAACGTGCGCGAGCTGCGCAACGCGATGGAGCGCGCGGTCATCGTCGCCGGCGGGGAGCAGATTGCGCCGGAGAACCTGCCGACGGTGGTTCGCGGCGGGCCGTCGGGGAACGATCCGGTGGTGCTCGCGGGCATGACCGTCGACGAGGTGGAGCGGCGACTGATCTTCCTCACGCTCGAGAAGACCGAAGGGAACAAGACGCGCGCCGCGAAGCTGCTCGGCGTCAGCCTCAAAACCCTGCACAACAAGCTGCGCCGCTATCGCGAGGAAGGCCTGCTGGCGGCTCCGGGCGCCGCAGCCGAGTTCCCCTCGATCGCCGCCGAGAGCGCCCCCAGCCCCGAGAGCGAAGCGTGAGCGCCGGGCCCGCGCACCGAATGCCGACGCCGCTCGACGCGGCGCTGAGACCGTTCCAGCGGCTCGGGGTGCGGCCCCGGTTGTTGCTCGCCCTGTCGTTCCTGGCGCTCTTCGGCGTGGGAATCGCAACCGTGTTCCACCTGTCCTCGCTCGCCGACTTCGCGGTCACCTCGATGGTGCAGGACGCGCGCCAAATCACGCAGCAGGCGACCCAGGTCGTCGACAAGGCGCTGACCTCGCACCCGGGCCGGAATCCCGAGGGCGTGATCCGGGACGACAAGAACCTGCGCACCTTCCTCAGCGCCTCGATCGGACCCTACAAGTACGTCCAGTACATCGCGGTCGTCGACAATCGCGGCGTCGTGCTCGCGAACTCGACCGCCAGCTTCGTGGGCGACACGCTGCGGACCGTGCCCGAGACGTCGCAGCTGCTGCGCCAGACCGCGCTCGCCAAGCTGATCTCCCTGCAGAGCAACGAGGACTACGAATTCGTGCAGCCGATCGCGCGCGCGGGCAGGCAGGTGGGCTCGATCCGCGTCGGCCTGGCTTCGAGTTTCGTGCGCGATGCGCTCGTCCAGCCGTTCCGCAAGAGCCTGCTGCTCGCGCTCGCCGCCCTGCTGCTCGCCGGCCTGCTCGCGTTCGTCCTCGCCGACCTGACGACGCGACCGCTCCACCGCATGCTCGAAGCCATCGAGCGCGTCGGCAAGGGGGACTACGAGCAGCGCCTCGAGACCGTCGAGGCCGACGGGGACCTGGTGCGCCTCTACTCGTCGTTCAACACCATGTCCGAGAAGCTGGCCGAGGACCGCACGCTGAGCGAGACCCGCAATCGCCAGCTCGCCGCGCTCGTCGACGGGCTCGAGGACGGCGTGCTCATGGTCGAGAAGGACGGGCGCATCGCGCACGCGAACCCGATTGCATGCCGCGTGCTCGGCCGGGGGGAGTCCGCGCTCGTGGGGCGGGACGTCGCGGATGCGCTCGGCTCCGACCACCCGCTGACCGAGTTGTGGCGTGAGGCGCTCGCCCAGTCCGATGCGCGCGAGCGCGCCGAGGTGCGCTTCGACACGGACGCGCGCGGAGATCACCATCTCCTGCTCGCCTACCCGGTGCCGCGCGGCAGCGACACGCAGGGCGTCGTGCTCACGCTGCGCAACAGCGATTCGCTCCGGAAGTTGACCTCGTTGCTCGACGAGTCGCACCGCATGATCGCCTGGGGCCAGGTCGCGCTCGGCGTGGCGCACGAGATCAAGAACCCGCTGCAGGCGATGAACCTCCATCTCGACCTCGCGCGCGAGCGGCTCGAGCGCGAGGCCGACGGCCGCGACCTGAGCGGTCCGCTGCGCAACCTCGGCGTGGTCGGCCAGCAGATCCGCCGCCTCGACGAGGTCGTCAACGCGTTCCTGCGCTTTGCCCGCATGAACCACGCGCAGCGCGAGCCGTTGCAGATCAACCAGATCGTCTCCGAGGTCGTCAGCCTGGTGGTGAGCGAGGCCGAGCGCAGCGGCACGGAGATCCGCTTCTCGCCGCGCCCCGGATTGCCCACGCCGTGGGGCGACCGCGGCATGCTCTACCAGGCGGTCCTGAACCTCGTGCAGAACGCGGTGCAGGCGGGGCCGCACAAGGGCCCGATCGAGGTGAGCGTGGAGGAGGGTCCGAACCGCATGATCGTGATCGCCGTCGAGGACAACGGCAAGGGCATCGCGCGCAAGGAAGCGGCGCGCGTGTTCGACCTGTTCTACACGACGCGCACCGACGGCTCGGGGATCGGGCTGGCGATCGTCCAGCGCGCGCTCGACCTGCACGGCGGCCAGGTCGCGATCGAGTCCGAGGAGGGCAAGGGGACCACCGTGCGGGCCTGGTTGCCGCTCAACGTGCCGCTCGATTCGCAGCTCGTGGGCGCGCAGGGCGCGGCATGAGAAAGCGCATGCCGATCCGCGTTCGCGTCGCGCTGGCGCTGGCGGGGGTGGCGCTCGTGTTCGCGTTCGAAGGATGCTCGCACGCGCCCAGGCCGGGGACGGCAACCGCCGAGGAGTCGACCCCGGCGAAGCACCCGGCCCCGACGCGCCCCCGCCGCGCGGCCCGCGAGCCGGCGGCCGGTGTGGGCGCGGGCGCCGTGGCGGCGGGCTCGTCGACTTCGCCGCGCGCAGTCCCGGACAGCACGATGGCGCCCTCGGTGGTGCCCCAACTGTCGAGCACCGAGGCGAAGGCGCTCGAGAAGAGTTCGCGCGAGCAGATCGACGCCGTGCTCCTCAAGCTCGGCGCGCTCGACGGCTCGAGGCTCGACAGCGAACAGCAGCGCAAGCTCCAGATCGCACAGGGCTTCGTCGCGGACGCAATCGCGGCGCGGATGCAGCAGGACTGGATGCGCGCCTCCCAGCTCGCCACCAAGGCGCGCGTGCTGGCCGAGGAGCTGAACCCGCGCTGAGCCGGCGCGCCGCTCGCCAGCTCAGCGAGTACGCGGTCGGCGGGCGCGCTGGGACCGCATCCATGCCCCGGGGAGCCTGAAACGGTGAAGGGCGCCCCGTCTTCAGGGCGCCCTTCGATCCACCGTCGGATCCGGGTCCGGTTACGACGCCCAGGCCTGGACCTTGCGTCCGAGGTGGAGCCGCTCCTGCGACATCGCGATGAACTGGGCGAGCAGCGTGGCGCGATCGAGGTCGGCCTGGCCGAACAGGCTGCCGTCGCGCTTGTTCGACAGGTTGAGCACGCCGTAGAGCACGTCGTTGTGCACCACCGGGACCGAGAGGAACGAGTCCGAGTTGTAGTTGTCCTGGTGGGTGTGCGGCACGCCGGATTCGCCGACGGCGCGCACCAGCAGGGGCTTGCGATTGTGCGCCACCCAGCCTGCGATGCCCTGGCCGATGCGCACCCGCACCTTCTCGGCGATCGTGTTCGAGATGCCGCGCGACATCGCGATCTGGAGCGTGTCGTGGCGCGCGTCGGGCGTCATGTACGAGAAGCGGTCGATGCCGAACGTCTCCGAGAACCACGAAACCAGCAGCGCCGGCAGGTCGGCCTCGCTGTGCTCCTGCGTCAGCACGTCGCACACGCTGCGGATGAAGCCGACCGTGCCCTGCAACTCGCCGAGTTGCGACGTGGCCTGGGTCAGCTCCGTATAGGCGTCGGAGAGGAATTCGGTGGCGACCGATGACTGCTCCTCGAGCGCGAATAGCGCGTTCTTCACGCGGTCGAGCTCGGTGCGGTACTGGTCGCCGCCCTGGTCCATCGTGCCCAGGTTCTCGACCAGCTCCGAGATCATGCGCGCCTGCTCGTTGTTCGCCTCCTGGAGCGCCAGGCGCTCGTCGGCGAGGCGCGACATCTTCTCCTGGAACTGGTTCGCAACCTTGGATTCGACGGTCTTGACCTCTTCCTCGAGCCGGCCCTTCTCCGAGCGGTACAGGTGCTGGGACAGGGCGAGGGCCGCGACCGACTTGA
>JBDTYW010000061.1:0-8591 GCA_040005445.1 Candidatus Eiseniibacteriota bacterium | reverse complement strand
ATGAACGCGATCAACTTCCTCGACAACATGGACGGGATCGTCGGGGGCGTCTCCGCGATCTGCGCGCTCGCGTTCGCGGGCCTGCTCGCCTATTGGGGGCAGATCCACGGGGCGCTCTTCGCGATCGGTCTCGCCGGGGCCACGTTGGGATTTCTTCGATACAATTTTGCCCCGGCCCGCATCTTCCTCGGAGACACCGGGAGCCTGTTCCTCGGCTACGCTCTCGGCGCGCTCGGGCTGATCGCGGCGAGCACCGGTCCGGGGTTCTCGGGAGTCCTCGCCAGCCTGCTGGTTCTCGGCTACCCGCTATTCGACACCTGCTTCGTCGTGATGACGCGCATCGCCGAGGGTCGAAAGATCTACGTGGGGGGCCGCGACCACACGACCCACCGCGTCGCGCGGGTCCTGCGGGGGCCCCGGCGCACGGCGCTCTGGGTCTATGCGGCGACGACCGTGCTCGCCCTCTCCGGCGTCGTCCTGGGGGTGAATCCCGGCGCGCGCTTCGCAATTCCGCTCGTCCTGGGATGGACGATCATCCTCGTGGTCGTCGGTCGTCGCCTGGCCCGCGTCCCGCAACTCTGACCCCCAAGGAGACCCGGCCGTGAGCCAAACCGACGCAACCGGCACCGCTGATCCGATCGCCAGCTTCCTGACCGAATTGCTGCAACGGCTTGTGGACGATCCCTCCGCCGTGCAGATTCGAGTGCAGGCGGGGACCCCCACGCTGTACGAGGCGATCGTCGCTCCCGACGACATCGGGCAGGTGGTCGGACGCGAGGGCCGGATCGTGAAATCGATCCGCTCCCTGGTGGCGGCCGCGGCGGAGAAGCGAGGCGAAAGCGCGACGTTCGAGATCGTCGAGCCCGGTGGTTGATCGGCCCGCGACCGCGCCGACCGGCCGGCCCGCACGCGTGGAGGTCGGGCGCATCGTCAAGCCTCATGGACTTCGGGGCGAACTCGTCGTGAGCGGGGTTCGCCTCGATCCGGATGAATTCCGGGCCCTCGGGACGGTCGAGGCCGTGCGCGCCGACGGATCCCGCCGGTCGCTTGACGTGGTTTCGGCGCGCCCGTTCATGCAGAGCCTGCTCGCGCGCTTTGCGGGCGTCGAGGACGTCGACCAGGCCCGCGAGCTCCACGGGCAGGTCCTCGAGATCGATCCTGCGTGCCTCCCGCCCCCGGGGGACGGAACTGTCTACCTGTTCCAAATGCTCGGTCTCGTGGTCCGGACGGACGCGGGGGAGGAACTCGGCCGAGTCGCGGAAGTCCTGCAGACCGGAGCGACCCCGGTCCTGGTGGTGCGCGGGGATCCGACCCCGGAGGGGGCGAGGGGACGGGAACGGATGATCCCCATGAGCCCGGACGCCCTGCGGAGCGTGGATACCGCACTGGGAGAAGTCATCGTCCACCTGCTCCCCGGAATGGAAGACCTGTAGCGTCGCTGCGGTCGGGCCGCCCGCACAATTCGGACCGACCGTGACCGTAAGTCATTGCAGCCACGGCTTGTCGCCCGCGAGATGGACTTCGCGACGGGCGGGAACGGCGTGCGCTGACTTGCACTCTTCGAGGCCCCACGTGCGCATCACCCTGGTCACCATCTTCCCCGAGATGTTTCCCTCCTTCCTCGACCACGGCATGGTGCGCGTGGCCCGGGAGCGCGGCGTCCTCGATGTACAAATTGTTAACCTGCGCGATTTTACGAAGGATCGCCACCGCACCACCGACGACGCGCCGTTCGGTGGGGGCGTCGGCATGGTCATGCTGGCCGAGCCCATCTTTCGGGCACTCGAGTCGGTGGAACCCGACCGATCGGCCCGCCACGTCATCCTGACGACCCCTCAGGGGCGCCCGTTCCGGCAGGCGGATGCGCAGCGTCTGGCGGAGCTAAGTCACGTTGTGCTAGTGTGTGGCCGTTACAAAGGGGTCGACGAGCGGGTGGCCGAAGATCTCGTCGACGAAGAGTTGTCCCTCGGCGATTTCGTGCTGTCCGGGGGAGAGCCCGCCGCCCTTTGCGTCGTCGACGCCGTCGCCCGGTTGCTCCCCGGAGTGCTGGGCGATTTCGACTCCGCTGAAAGCGACTCGTTCCACTCCGGCCTGCTGGACTGCGCGTACTACACCCGTCCGGCGGATTTCGAGGGCCGAGCGGTGCCGGGCGTCCTGTTGTCGGGGGACCATGCCCGCATCGCGCGCTGGCGGAGGGAGAACGCGCTCAGGCGGACGTTCGAGCGGCGTCCGGACCTGCTGGAAAGTGCGGCCCTCGACGCGGCCGACCAAAAATTCATTCGCATCCTGACGGGTGAGCCGGAGCCTCCTGCTCGGCCCCGGCGGGCCAGGGCGCCCCGCTCGCGCGGGGCCGGTGAAGCTCCGAAGGAGACGTCATGAGTCTGCTCCAGAAGTACGAAGCGCGGTTCGCCAAGGCCGAGCACCCGGAGTTTCGTCCCGGCGACACCCTCAAAGTCTACGTGCGCGTGATCGAAGGCGACAAGGAGCGCGCGCAGATGTTCCAGGGCGTGGTCATCAACCAGCGCGGCGCCGGCGTCAACGCGACGTTCACGGTGCGCAAGGTTTCGGACGGCATCGGCGTGGAGCGCGTGTTCCCGATCCACTCGCCGAGCATCTCCAAGATCGTGGTCGCGCGCCGTGGTCAAGTTCGCCGCGCGAAGCTGTTCTACCTGCGCAAGAAGACTGGCAAGGCCGCGAAGATCACCGAGAAGAAGACGGTCGAGTCCGCCCAGTGATCCCCGGCGCATCGGTCGCGGTCGATCGATCGCGGGCCCATCGCCCCCCAATCACTTGAAGCCGATCAATCTGCTGGATGTCACGGATTATGTCCGCCGGCACGGCCTGCGCCTCCTGCTCTGGGGGCTCGGGTTCGCGCTGGCGGGCTATCTCGTTTCCTTTCTCATCCCTCCGACCTATCGAGCCTCCGCCGTCATCCTGCCCCCGGAAGAGGACGAACTGTCGTCGTCGATTTCGCTGACTCGCCGCAGCCTCGGGGGTCTCGGGGGGCTGGGACGGATCGGGTCCTATTTCACGGAGGCGGACATCGCGCTCGCGATTCTGCGCAGTCGCACCGTCGCGGAAATGGTCACCCAGAAATTCGAGCTCCAGAAGCTCTACCGATCGAAGGACTTTCCCACGGCGGTCGACCGCCTGCGCGAATTGGTGCGCGTGCGCATCGCGAGCGACGGAACGATTTCGGTGACGGTTGACGATCGGAGCGCGGAGCGCAGCGCGAACATGGCCAATCAGTTCCTGGCCGAGCTCGATCGCGAGAACCAGAAGTTCCGCAGCGCGACGGCCCGGCGCACCCGCGAATTCCTCGAGCGCAGGGTCGCGGAGACGGACTCGAGCCTGCGCGTGGCGGAGCGCCTGGCGGCCGCCTACCAAAGCCGCAAGGGCGCGCTGCTGGTGTCTCCCGAGTTGCGTGTTTCGCTCGACGGGGCCTCCTCGCTGATGGCGCAGAAGATCACCGCGGAGACGGAGTTGGAGCTCCTGAAGCAATACGCGAGCGCGCGCAGCGAGGAGGTCAAGCGCCTCGAAGCGCGGGTCGCCGAGCTCCGGCGGCAGGTGGGCAACGTCCCGGCGATGCAGGTCGGAGGCGCGGAACTCCTGCGCGACATCGGGACCCGCCAGGAGGTGCTCTCGATCCTCGTGCCGCAGCTCGAGCAGGCGCGCATCCGCGAGGCGATGGATACGCCGACCATCCAGGTCCTGGACCCGGCGCAGCCACCAACCCGACGGGCATGGCCCCGTCGCGCGTGGATCGCGGCGTTCGGCTTCATCGTCGGGATCATCGTGTTCGCGGCGGAATTGCCGGCCCAGGCAGGTCGACTCGCGGGACGCCGCTAGGACCGCGTGATGGACCCGACTCTCGCGCCTCCCAGCGCATCGAGTCGTACGCGGTGGCTCCTCGCACTCTGTGGCTTCGCGCTCATCGCCTTCTTCGCCTGGAGCGGAGTCACCTCCAAGGGACTCGTGATGGCGCTCGCGGCAGGCGCACTCTTCCTGGTCCGCTTCGCCCCGCGCATTCCCGGACACATGCTGCTCGTGTTCGTGCCGCTGCTCCTGCTCACCCCGAATTTCGCCGGCTGGCGCTACTTCGACGCGCTTGTGCCCGTCATCGTGATCGCGGCATGGGCGGCAACGCTTCGCGTCGGGGATCGGCGGGCGTTCGAGCTCCACGGACCCGGTCTGGTCGCGCTCGCCATCCTGGTGGCGCCCTTGCCCGGGCTCGTGCGTGCGGAATCGCCGGCCTCGTTCCTCGGGAGCTACAAGGAGCTCCTCGTCTACGCGATGGTCTTCCTGTCGCTACGGCGGCTGGTCACGCGGCGGACTTCGATCCTGCTCTTGTGGGCGCTTCCCGTCCTTGGGCTGGCGATCGCGCTCGAACTGTTCGCCAAGACCCACGGGGTCGGCGGGCTCCTCGCCCGCAGTGGCTTCCGGACCTTCTACACCGACCTGGTCTGGGGCTCGTCCAACTTGATCGCGTCCGTGCTCCTGATCTCCCTCTGCGGCACCGCCCTGATCGCAACTCTCGACTCCCGACCCTGGGTCCGCCTCCTGCTCCTGGCGTCCGGGGCGGTTTCCCTCGAGGCGTTTCTCATCCTGTCCTCGCGCAGCGCCGCGGTCGCCCTGGTCGTCTTCCTGCTCGTCTTGGTATTCGGTCTCGGAGGGCGCTTTCGCCTCGCCGCCTCCGGCACGATCATTGCCGTCGTCGCGGCGGGCCTCTCGCTCTCCAGCGGCCGGCTCCTGGTCAGCCGGTTCGCGGATCCCGCGGAGTACGCTTCCTGGGCGGAACGGCAGCATCTCTGGGCAGGAGCATGGTCGCGATTCCTCGAGCACCCGTGGATCGGAATCGGGCTGAACCAGGGGCGGCTCCAGGGCGACCTCATGGCCTCGGCCCGCGCGCACAATTGGCTTCTCGATACGCTCATGGAGCAGGGAATGATCGGGGGGATCGTGTTGTTGATCGCCGTGGCGGCGCTGAGTCGTCTGTGCTGGCGGGTGGAGGTCACGGGGGATCCTGGTTCCGATCACCGGGTGCGTGTCGTTTGCTACGCATTCGTCGCCGCGGTGATCCTGCAGTCGATGGTCGAGCCCACGTTGCTCTCCTACATCGTGACCCTGCCATTCCTGTGGTTCATCGCGTGGCTGACCATGCACGACCGGACTGTGACTCGCGCGACCTAGCGTGCGGGGCCGAGCTCGAGCACCCGAAGGCCCCACTGGCGGGGGAAGAGTTCGAGCTTCCGAGTCAGGACCGAGTCCGGCACCCCACGATCCCGCGCCAGGACTCCCAGCAACCGGTTGCGCTCGGCGTCCTGGTCATGGGCCAGAACGAAGAATGTTCGATCGGCGCCAGCCAGCATCGGCAACGCTCGATGGAGCGCCGCGCTGGTCGCGGGAATCAAGGGTAGCCCAACCGAAGTGAGACGGCCGCGATCGTAGTAGTCCCAGGCCGGCTGCAGGTAGGCCGGATGCAGGACGACCACGGTGCCCGGGTCGCTGCGCGCGCGAATGCTCGCCTCGAGCTCGCGCCATTGCTCCTTCCCGTTCGGGTGCCCGTGGATGAACAGCCTCCGGACCAGCACGTTCTCGGGGAAGTGATAGGCGATCGTGCTCGCAAGCGCCACGAGGAGCAGCGCAGTCGCGAGGAACGGACGCACCGGTCGGGGCGCCGTGCACGCGCCTGCGGCCGCGAGGATGACGAGGAGCGGAGCGAGCGCAATCAGGTACTTCTCGTGCATGAGCGGGACGCTGGACTGGAGCGCGAGCATGCCGCCGGCCTGTACGAGGATCATCAGGATGAGAAACCATCCCGAGCGTCTCCGGCGGCGCATGCCCCACAGGCCGAGCACGACGCACAGCGCCCAGAGCCCCGCGGTCACGATGAGTACCGGCGCCTCGGCGTGCACGAACGCGGGCAGGCCGGCATCCACGCGGAGACGATCGATCGGAGCGAGCGCGGGCCCCACGGCAAGCCGCCAGAAACTGTAGACCAGACGCGGCGCTGTGGGAAAGCGGTGGCCCGACGAAACGCCCACCGAACTCGCCAGGATGCGCAGGATCCATGGAAGGAACAGGATCACCGCCGCGCCCTGTGCGAGCACGATTCCGAGGAGCCGGCCCATTGCGGCGCGGTTCCGGTTGACGGCGGCGAGTCCGGCCAGGAAGAGCGCGTGCCCGAGCAGGGTCCAGATCGCGAGGACGTGCGTGTAGAGGGCGAGCGTCGCGATGGCGAAGTAGAGGACCGCATGACGCGCGCGCCCGGTGTCCACCCAACGCAGTACGAGGATCGAGAGCAGCAGCGATTCCACGAGCAGGAGCGAGTACATGCGCGCTTCCTGCGCGTACTCGATCCAGAATCCGCCGAGGCACGCAAGCGCGGTCGCGAGCAGGGGCACGCCCAGCAGCGGGGCGCGCCTCGGATCGGCCGCACGCGCCCCGGCCGGCTCCTCCATCAGGCGTGCGGCGAGGACGAACGTCAGCGCCACCGCGACCGCGCCGAGGATCGCCGCCGGGAAGCGCAGCGCCGCCTCCCCGTCGCCGAAACACCCGATCCACGCCCGGGTGACGAGCCACCAGGCGGGCGGGAGATTGGCCTCGGCCTGGATGGTCCCGAGCCAGGTGGGCCGCGTCGCGTTCCACCACGTCGCGGCCTCGTCCAGCCAGAGCGGGAAGCGGCCAAGGTGGGAGACGCGCAGCAGGATCGCCAGGGCGAGCAGGAACCCCAGGAGGATGCGCTCGCGCGGGGAAGTCGTTCGCATCTCAGCCCAGGGTCAGGAGCGGGCGATCAGGAGGTAATCGCGGCCGAGGTCGAGGATCGCGGCCCGCTCGGGCCTCAGATCGAGGCGGGCCAGGATCTGCTCGAGTTCGCCCCGCGTGTAGAACCGCACGAAGCCGCCGCTGAGAGCGAACCGTAGCATGCGCACCGGGACTCGCCATTCGACGAGCTTGGGGAACGAAGCGAAGACGCGCACGCGCGAGTGTTCGAGCATTTTCCTGAGGTGGGCCTCGGCATCCGTGACGTAGTCGAAGTAGCCGATCGCGAGCACGATGTCGAAGGGCACGGCCGGGCGGAAGTCCATGAACTCCGCGACCTCGAACGTGCAGCGGTCGGCGATGCCCGCGGCCTCGGCCCCGCGCCGGGCGATCTCGATCATTTTCGGGGCGAAGTCGATTCCGAGCGCGCGTGCCGCGCCGTCCTTCACGAGCGCGATGTCGAAGCGCCCGGAGCCGCAACCGACGTCGAGCACCGACCAGTCGCCCGGGATCGGGGCGAGTACGCGCGCGAGGCGCAGGCGCTCGGCCACGATTCCGCGCACGTAGCGGTCGACGAAGCGCTGGTGGGCGGGCTTCTCATCCGAGTAGATCGCGTCGAATCGCGCGGAGTCCTCGTCGAAGTGCTTACGTACTCGAGCCGGTGTGTCCATTCCCGAAGACCTCGGAGACGGTCCCGAACCGAAAATCGGCAAGCAGGCGACGCAACTTGCCCTCGGTGGACCGCAGGTTTGCGTAGTGGGTCAGGCGCGCCTTCCAGGTGAAGGGCACGCGCGGGTGGTCGACGTCGAGCTCCCACGGATGGATGTAGAAAACGTTCCTCCGCCCCGCGCGCTCGACCCAGCGCATGTTCGAGCGCGTGAGGGCATAGGGATAGAGCCGCAGGTAGGCGCCGCCCGTGATCGGTAACTCGCGCCCGGCGATGCTGCGCACCCCGAGCGGAACCTCGAACATACCGCCCGAGGGAGTGTCCAACAGGGTCGGTGTCTGGGAGAAGCCCGGAATTCCGTATCGCCAGTTGTGCACCGGAAAGATGCTGGAATCGGTCGTGATGCCGAGCGAAGCGAGCACCTCGAGCGCCCACCACGATCGCTTCGTGATCGAGAAGTAGGCCGCGCGGTACGTCCGGATCCTGGTATTGGTCAAGGCGCTCACCACATCCATAGAACGCCGGGTCTCGTCGCGGAAGCGCTCGGGCGACATCTCGTAGACGAGATCGTGCGACCAGCCATGCGATCCGACCTCGTGTCCGCGGCGCGCGATCTCGCGTACCAGCTCCGGGTGTCTGACCGCGACGGGACCGAGGACGTAGAACGTGCCGCGCGCGCCCGCCGCGTCCATCAAGTCGAGCAACGGCAGGAGCCCTCGCTCCAGGCGGGCCTCGGCGCGCTCCTTGACGGCCCCGTCGACCGGGATGCCGTGGAACCAGTCCTCCACGTCGACTGTGAACGCGTGCTTCATCGAGGAGTCTCCGGAGCGGGGCGGCCACGAATGCGCGCCATCCTAGCATGCCCCTCGTGCAATTGCTTCCCACGCCTCCCGGCCGCTGGTAGGGTTTCGTGCCATGCGCACCGCGTCCACGGATCTCGCCTTGTTCGACGCACAGCAGCGCGCGGCGCGGGGCGTGCGCCACGTTGCGGGCGTCGATGAGGTCGGCCGCGGATGTCTCGCCGGGCCGGTCGTCGCGGCGGCGGTCATCCTCCGGCCCGAGCAGCTCTTGCCGGGCGTCGACGACTCCAAGAAGCTCTCGCGCGAGCAGCGGGCGACGCAGGCGCAGGCCGTGCACGCCGCCGCGCTCGCGATCGGCTGGA
>JBDTYW010000060.1:0-8606 GCA_040005445.1 Candidatus Eiseniibacteriota bacterium | reverse complement strand
CAGTTCGAGGTCGGCGCGACCGCGGCGAACGCGCCGCTCCAGCGCCGCCTCGGCCTCGGCGACCCGCGCGCGGTGCCGTCGCTGCCGATCGAGACCGGAGAGGCGGATCACCTGCTGCTCGGGCGGATCGAACTGATCGAGGCGCACGACGTGCTGAAGGCGATCGGCCTGCCGCACCCGGACTGGCTCGTGCTCCAGCCGCTCGTCGTCTTCCACGAGGGCGTGGCGTGGGACGATCCGGGCGGGCGCGATGTCGTGTTCTCGCGGCCTCCCGGTGCGGCCTGGCGCGGATCGGTCGGCGCGGGGTTGGCGCTCCGCCTCGGCGTGCCCGAGCCGGACGCGATGGCGCGGCTGTACGTCGCGTGGCCGATCGGGCCTGACGCCGGGACGACGACCGTCCGGTTCTCGCTGGGGACGACGTTCGACCTGCTCGGGAGGTTGTAGCCGTTCCTAGAAGGCGAGGTCGTCGAGGTACTTCACGAACACGACCTCGTTCTGCGCCTGGTTGTAGATCAGCTCGTCGACCAGCGCCCGGGCGAGCAACAGGCCGAACCCGCCCGGCCGCAGGCCGCGTTCCTCCCGCACCCGCACGTGGTCCAGGCTCTCGGGGTCGCTCGCCCCCACGGCGGCGTGCGCCAGCTCCTCAAAGCGGAAGCCCGGCCCCGGATCCGCGATGCGATACAGCACCATGCGGCGCGTGCGCAGGTAGGCGATGCGCACGTCGCGCGAAGGGTCGCTGCTCGCCCCCCACTCGATCGCGTTCGAGAGCAACTCGTGAAACGCCTGGCCGATCGCCTCGCGGCTGGTCTCCGGCAGGTCGGAGTCAAGGTGGATGAGGAACGAGCGCACGCGCTCGACGGCGTCGAGCGTGCAGGGCACGAGCAACTCGACCCAGTCGCGCTTCGCCGACACGACGCGGATCGGCCGGGTGGGAAGCTTGCTCGAGAGCGCGGCCTGCACCTGGGCGCTCAGGGTGCCCGGACGGATCGGCTTGGAGAGATAGCGCACGGCCTGATTCTCGGCCGCGCCGATCACGGTGTCGGGCGTCTCGTCGCCGGTGAGCACGATCGCGCGCACCTCGCGCCCGGCCTCGCGCAGGCGCGCGAGCACCTCGAGGCCCGTGAGCTTCGGCATGTGGACGTCGAGCACGACGAGATCGAAGTCGGCGTCGCGGATCAAATCGAGGGCGGCCTGTCCATCGGCGGCCTCGGTGATCGTGTGGCCGTCGCGCTTGAGCACGGTCACGAGAAAGCCGCGGACATCGGGATCGTCATCGGCGACCAGCAGGATGGCCATGTCCGCCTCCGCCTTGCCAGGCCGCGCGCGGGGGGTCCAGCGCGGAATGATCGTGACCTTCGCCCTGCGGGCGCGTCAGGGCAAGCGCGAACTCACGCCGGGGTCAGCGCCGCTCCGGCAGCGCCGACCGAGGCTCCCAAAGCGTCGAACACGCGCAGCGCAAGGGGCTCGGGCACGAGCCTGACAGCCTCCCCGGGCGAGCGCCGCGCGTCGCCCGAGGCGCGTACGACCAGGCGTCCGGCATCGGTCCCCACGTAGAGCAGCGTTTCCGCGCCGAGCGCCTCGCCGAATTCCACGCGGCCCGAGAGCGCGCCCGGGTCCCCGTGCGCGCCGCCGTGGACCGCGATGTGCTCGGGGCGCACGCCGACCGTGACCGCCTCGCCCGCGCGGCCCGAGAGCGCGGCGGCGAGCGCGGGCTCGAGCGTCCAGTTTGCGCCCGCGATGCGCACGCTCCGACCGCCCTCGCCCACGGTGGCCGCGAGGAAGTTCATCGACGGGCTGCCGAGGAAGCCCGCGACGAAGCGGTTCGCCGGGCGCTCGTAGACCGTGAGCGGGGCGTCCACCTGCTGGAGCACGCCCGCCGACAGCACGGCGATGCGGTCACCGAGCGTCATCGCCTCGACCTGGTCGTGCGTGACGTAGACCATCGTGGCCGTGAGCTGCTGGTGCAGGCGATGGAGTTCGGCGCGCATCTGCACGCGCAGTTGCGCGTCGAGGTTCGACAGTGGCTCGTCGAAAAGGAACACGGCCGGCCGCCGCACGAGCGCGCGCCCGAGCGCGACGCGCTGGCGCTCGCCGCCCGACAGCGCCTTGGGCTTGCTGCCGAGATAGCGCGTGAGGCCGAGCGTCTCCGCCGCCTCGCGCACGCGCTGGTCGATCTCGGCCTTCGGGGTCTTGCGGAGCTTGAGCCCGAACGCGAGGTTGTCGAACACGCTCATGTGCGGATAGAGCGCGTAGTTCTGAAACACCATCGCGATGTCGCGGTCGCGCGGCGGCACGCTCGTCACGTCGCGCTCCCCGATGTGGATCGTGCCGGAATCCGGGTCCTCGAGCCCGGCGACCGATCGCAACGCCGTCGACTTGCCGCAGCCCGAGGGCCCGACCAGCACGAGGAACTCTCCCGGCCGGACGTCGAGATTGAGGTTTGCGAGCGCGGGACGATCATGCCCTGCGTAGGTCTTGGTCAATCCGGTCAGGCGCAGTGCGCTCACGGGGTCACCTTCGGCCAGAGGCGGTGGACGATCGCGCGCGACTTCTGCTGCAACTCGCGTTCATCGACGACGAGCGCGCGGCCATCCTGGAGGAGCAGGTCGCCCGCAACCATCGCCGCGTGGACGCGCGCGGTGGCAAGGCTCTGCACGAGATGATCGGTCCAATTCTCCGGCCCGAACGGGGTCGCAGGGTACACGTCGAGCACCACCAGGTCCGCGGGCGATCCGGGCGCGAGCAAACCCAGGCCCGGCGCGAAGTGCCGCTGCGCGAGGTCGGGACCGCGCTCGAACAGCGCGCGGGCCGCCACGGCCTTGGCGAGGGCGGCGGAGCGGCCGAGCAGGCGCGCGCCACGAAAGATCATCTCGCCCTCGCCCGGCAGGTGCGGCGTCAGGCCCCCGCTCCCGAGCGCGGGCACGAGCCCGCGCTCGGCGAGCGCGACGTAATCGAGGTGCACGCCGCTCTCCTCGATGTCCTCGCGCGGCGTCGAGACCCAGGTCGCGTTCGAGGCCCGCAGCAATTCCCAGTCCGGCCCGGGCAACGCGCGCCCGGGCGCGACGATCGCCCGCGCATCGAGCATCTCCTCGCGCAGCAGGCGCGCAATCGGCGTCGTGCCGTGCTGCTCGCGGGCATCGCGCGCGTCCCGCTCGTCCACGCCCGCGAGCACGAACACGCCGGTCCCGAGGCGCCGGGCGGACGCGGCCACCGCGGCCAGCGTCTCCCGGGAGACGTCGGCCAGCGGCCCGACCCCGGGAAGGGCGCGCACGCGATCGCCCCAGCCCTTCTTCGTCTTCTCGATGAACGCGCACGAGGCGTCGAGCAGGGCGCGCGCCTCGGCCGGGCCGCGGCGGTCGTTGACGAGCGCGACGATCAGTGCGCGGGCGCGCATGCTCTCGGCGGCGCGCGCCACGGCGTCGAGGCCCGCCGCGCCCGAGTGAAACGGCGAGACCACGAGCACGCTCGTCGTCACGCCGTGCCGGAGTCCCTGGACCAGCGCCGACTGCGTCGCCGTGAACAGGTCCTCGGGTCCGAGTTCATCCTCGAGCGCGCGCCAGGTCGGACCGGTGTCGCCGGGCGCACCGTAGCCGGCCAGCCCCTCGCCGAGCACGGCGTGGGGGGCGACCATCCCGTTGACGAAGCCGGGGAGCACGATCCGGTGCGCGGTGTCCCACACCGAATCCTCGGGGAACGCCTGCGCGACGTCGTGCAGGGGCCCGATCGCCGCCACGTGAGCGCCGACGATACGCAAGCCGGCGTTGGGAACGATGTGGGGCTGGGCGCCGCCGACGACGATGGTGGCCGGACCGAGGATCATGGGCAGCGAGCGTGCCACACGGACCCCGGCAAGTCCACCGTGGCGCCCCGCCGTCCCACTGGCGGTCCGCGCCGCGCGCGGCTATCGTGGGCCCATGTCCGCCCGCCCCGCCCCAGGCGCCCCCGATCTCGAACTCCCCGACGCGCTCGTGCGCGAGGTCGACTGGATCGATCCCGGCCGGCTCGCTGCCGCGCTCGAGGCGCGGCGCGCCTCGCACGTCTCCCTGCTGGAATCCGGTCTGCCCGAATCGCCGTGGGGGATCTGGACGTTCCTTGCCTGGAACCCCGCCGGCGCATTCGAGCACGACGGCGCCGCGTGGACCGACGCGCGCGCAGGCAGCGCCGCGGGCGACGCTCTGTTCGACGCGCTCGCCGCCGCGCCCGCGCGCCCCTGGGAAACGCTCTCCTCCGCCTGGGAAAAGGCGCGGGCGCCGTTCGCCTCACCGCAGGGCGGGCCGCACGCCGGAGTTCCGGCCGGGCAGCCGGTGCCCCCGTTCCGCGGCGGGCTCGTGGTCGCCCTGTCGTACGACGCCGCGCGCGCGCTCGAGGACTTCGCGCCCTGGGCCTCGAGCGCGGCGCCGGACCTCGCCTGGCCCTGGTTCGACGTGCGACTCGTGAGCGGGTTGCTCGCGTTCCACCATCCGAGTGGCCGCGCGTTCGCAGTCGCGGCCCGCCACCCCGCGCTGGCGCGGCCCGAAGCGGCGCTCGATGCGATCGTCGAGGACCTCGAAGCCGCGCGCCGCGAGCCGCCGGCCTCCCCCGCCGCTCCGGTCGACGCCGAGGCCGCGCTGTCCTCGAACATGAGCGACGCGGCGTACGCGCGCGCGTTCGAGTGCGTGCAGGAATACCTGCGCGCCGGCGATCTCTACCAGGCGAACCTCACGCGCCGCTTCGACGCACCGTGCGCCGACGCGGGATCGGTGCTCTACGCGCGACTGCGCGAACGCGCGCGCGCGCCTTACGGTGCGATGTTCACCGCGCCCGGCCGCGCGATCGTGTCGGCGTCGCCCGAGCTGTTCCTCGCCGGCGATGGCCGGCGGCTGGTCACGCGCCCGATCAAGGGCACCCGGCCGCGCGGCGGCGATCGCGCGGAGGACACCGCGCTGATCGAGGACCTGCTGGCCAGCCCGAAGGACCGCGCCGAGCACGTGATGATCGTCGACGTGCACCGGCATGATCTCGGCCGCGTGAGTGACTACGGCACCGTCGTGGTCGAGACGCTCGCCGGCCACGAGGTGTTCCTCACCGTGCACCACATGACCTCGACCATCACCGGCATGCAGCGCGGCGGCGTCACGCCCTGGCAGGCGATCGCGGCCGCGTTCCCGGCCGGCTCGATCACGGGCGCGCCCAAGCGCCGCGCGATCGAGGTGATCGAGGAACTCGAGCCCACGCGGCGCGCGCAGTATTGCGGCGGGATCGGCTGGCTCGGCTTCGACGGCGGGTTCGGGCTCAACGTCGCGATCCGCACCATTCTCGTCACCGGCGGCCGCGCCTACTACCAGGCCGGAGGCGGCATCGTGATCGATTCGCGCGTGGACGAGGAAGCGGCCGAGAGTTGGAGCAAGGCGCGCGCCATGCACGCGGCGGTGTCGGCCCGGCCGTCGTGACCCCGCTCGCGCTCGCGCTCGACGGCCGACTCGTGCCGCCCGACGGACCCGTGTTTCCGCCGCTCGAACGCGGGCTGCTTTACGGCGACGGGTTGTTCGAGTCGTTCGCCGTGTTCCACGGGCACCCGGTCGACGGAGCACGCCACTTCGAGCGGCTCGCGGCGTCGTGCGACGTGCTCGGCTTCCCCCGGCCGGATCGGGAGGCGTGGGATCGTGCGATCGCGCTCTGCCTCGGGGCCGTGGGATCGACCGCCCGGGCCGTGCGCGCCACGTGGACGCGCGGTTTCTCGACCGCGCGGGGCTACGCGCCCGACGCGGATGCCGGCCCGCCTCGCCTGCTGGTCGCCGCATACGCCGCGCCCGACGACGAAGCGCCGCGCCGCCGGCAGGGCGTGAGCGCGGCCCCGGTGCGCGACCTCGCGCCCGGCGACCTCGCGCGCCACAAGACGCTCTCAGCCATGACCTATGTCGTCGCGCAGGCCCGCGCGCGCGCCGCGGGCGCGGACGAGGCGATCCTGGTCGACGAATCGGGGCGGCTGCTCGAGAGCGCGGGGGCGAACCTGTTCGTGCGGACTGGCGCGGGCGTGCTTACGCCTCCCGCGGCCCGGCCGATCCTCCCGGGCCTCACGCGCGCGCTCGTCCTGGGCTGGCTGGGGGACGCCGGGCGCGAGGCAGACCTGAAGCCCGAGGATCTGGCCGGGGCACACGAGGCGTTCCTGACGAACTCGGTTCGCGGGATCGTTCCCCTGCTCCATTTCGACGGCGGCCCGATCGGCCCGGGCGAGCCAGGCGAGGTCACGCGGGAACTGTTGGAGCGCTGGGGATCGTGGTGCGCCGGAGTGGTCGAGGAGAATCGGCCGGGTCAGCGCTCCTCGTAGCGCGTAACCAGTTCGCGCGCGTACTTCCGCACCATCTCGCGCACGCCCGCGGGCTCGAGCACTTCGGCCCCGCCGCCCCACGCCACGATCTGCCGGCAGAACGCGAACGTCGCCCACACGCGCGCCTTGAGCAGCGCGCCCCCATCGGCTGTCGCCTTCGCCGCCGGGTAACTCTCGAGCGCCATCCGCCCGACGGAAGGCGCGAACTTCACGGTCACCGCCACCATGTTCGCCGCATCCTTGGGCGCGTCGCCGAGGTAATCCCTCGGCTCGAGCTCGGCCGGCGGCGTGAAGCGCACCGCGGTCTGCTTCGCGCGCAGGATGCGGTCGAGGCGGAACGTGAGCACCGCCTGGCGCAGGTGACAGAACGCGATCAGGTAGCGCGCATGCTCGGTCGCGACCAGGCGGTAGGGATCGACGCGGCGCTCGGTGCGCGCCTCGCGGCCGTCGGAGTAGTAGGTCATGTCGACCGACGCGCACGCTGCGATCGCGCGCTGCACGAGCGCGAGCCAGCGCTCGCCTGCGGCGTCGTCCGGATCGACCACGACGCCGACGCGGCGCGCGAGCCGGCGCGCGCCTTCGCGCCGCTCCGGCAGGAGCACATGCTCGAGCTTCCGGATCGCGCTTGCGAGCGCGCGCGACTCCGGCCAGCCCTGGGCCTCGGCGAGCTTGAGCGCGAGCCGCAGCCCGGCGGCCTCCTCGTCCGTGAGTTGCAGCGGCGGCGGTGCGAGCACGCGGTTCGACAGCCGCACCAGCCCGTCCTTGCCGACCTGGATGTCGATCAGGTTGTCGGGGCCGTAGGGCGGGAGTCCGCACAGCGAGAGCAACTCGATGTCGGCGCGCAGCTCCGCCTCGGTAACGTCCAGCTCCTCGGCAAGCTGCGTCAGCGGCAGGCGCTTGGCCGAGACCAGCGCGCGCACGAGCGCGAGCAGGCGCGGGATGTGCTCGGGAGCGTGCGCCATCAGCGCGGCTTTCCGGCGTGGGCGCGCACCACGCGCTCGAACGAGCGCCGCGCCTCGGCGCGCAGCGCGGCCGGCTCGACGATGGTCACGCCGCGGCCGAGCGTGGCGACCCACGCCAGCAGCGAGTCGGGATTCGCGCGCTGGAATCGCACCAGCAGCGCGCCGTCGGCCGCGCGCTTGACCGCGATGCGCGCGCCCGCGAGCCGCTCGATGCGCCACGCGTCCGACGGCTCGAAGCGCACGACCACGTCACCCTTCACGCCCTTCCAGCCGCCCCACAGCATGCGCTCGACGTAGTCCTCGATGCGAAAGTCCTTGGGCGCCGCGAAGTCGGCGGCCGCGCCCCGCGTCGCGCGGGCGATCTTCTCGATGCGGCTCGTGCGGAACGTGCGGGTCGCCTTGCGCAGGTGATCGTGTCCCACCAGGTACCAGCCGCCGCCATGCACGTAGAGCCCGTAGGGGTCGACCGCCCGCTCGCTGACTTCGTCCGCGCCGAGCTTTCGGTAGCGCAGGTTGACCCGCTGGCTGCGCGCGATCGCGCCCTCGATCAGGCGCAGGCGGTCCTCCTCACCCTTCGCGCGCGCGGGCGGCGCGACGGCGACCACGCCGGCCGTGGAATCGGGCGCCATGCCGATCAATCCGAGCTTGCCGAGCGCCTGGCGGACGTTGCCGCCGACCAGGGAATGCAGCCCGCCGATGCGGCGCGCGAGCGCGAGCGCGACCGTCTCCTCGGGCGAGAGCCGCACGTCGGGCAGCTTGAGGCGCGCGCGCTCGAGCAGGTAGCCGGCGTCGCGCTCCTCGTCACCGACCTCGATGATCGGAAAGCCCAGCTCGCGCAGGGCCGCCTTGTCGCGCTCGAACTGGCGATGGAACGCCTCCTCGCCGCGCGGGTAGCCCTCGAGCTTGCGGATCGACGCGCGCGACACGGCGTAGCGCGCCGACAGGAGCAGCGTCAGCAGGTCGACGAGGCGCTTGGACTTGGAGCGGGCCATCTCAGGCGCGCCCGAACAGGCGGAAGGCAATCCAGACCGCGGCCACGCATGCGGCGTTGGTCGCGCCGAGATAGGCCAGCGCCCGCCCCGACTGGCCGGCCGCAAGCAGCCGAAAGGTCTCGAGCCCGAAGCTCGAGAACGTCGTGAATCCGCCGAGCAACCCGACCTGCAGCACCGATCGAAAGGCCGGCGCGATCCCGCCGCGATCGGCGCCGGCGGCGACCGCGCCGATCGCCGCGCAGCCGGCGACGTTGACGACCAGCGTGCCCCAGGGGAACGCGCCGCCCGAGGTGCCCTGGATCCAGCCGCCGAGCGCGAAGCGCAGCAGCGTGCCGAGCGCGCCGC